>JBFKXV010000083.1:0-8298 GCA_041637935.1 Burkholderiales bacterium
GTACGCCACCTGTAACGTGATATTACTGATCAAGAAATCGGATGATGATGGCCGGCTCGCCAGAGTACCGGAGTTCCTGGCCACTGATTGGACAATCGAGGTTGCCGACGACAATGACCGCGACGCTTTTGCCGCGGCATTGGTGCAAGCGGATGCCTGTGTCTCGATGGACTGGCCTGAGGACATGCCGGCGGCACCAAGGCTAAAATTGCTGCATCTTCCGGGTGCCGGAACCGACGAAATCGCCTTCCAAGCAGTTCCGGCGGCAGCAACGATCTGTAACGTGTATGAACATGAGATCGGCATCTCGGAATACGTCATCGCCACCATGCTGCAGTGGATGATTCGGTTAGACGAACTGCAAGCGAATCTGCGACGCGGCTGCTGGCAAGGTTCATATCTGTTCGGACCGGCGCACGGTGAGCTGTTCGGCAAGACGCTCGGAATTGTCGGCTACGGGCGTATTGGAAAGGAAGTTGCCCGGCGCGCGCAGGCTTTTGGAATGCGGGTAGTTGCCTGCAGTCAAACGGCACGCTCGGGCGATGGCGTAATCGAATCGGTGCGATCAATTGATCGGCTCGAATCACTACTCGCCGAATCGGATTTTGTGCTGATATCGCTGCCGCTTGCAGAGAACACGCGCGGCATTATCGGTGAGGAGCAATTCGCCGTGATGAAACCCAGCGCAGTGATCATCAATGTCGCGCGCGGCGCACTGATCGACGAACAAGCACTATATGCGGCATGCAAATGCCATCGCATCGGCGGCGCTATTATCGACACCTGGTATCGCTATCCTTCGAAGGTGACTGACATCTGCGAGCCGTCACGCTTCGCATTCTGCGAACTCGACAACGTCATCTTGACGCCACACGCTTCGGCCTGGACCGACCAGATCACACCTCGCCGCAATCGGGTGATTGCCGGGAATCTTGACCGGCTGGCACGCAACGAACCGCTAATCAATGTCGTGCGCAGCGCAACAATGGAGTCCGTCAGGTGTTAGTGACAAAGGTCATGCAAGCACGAGGACATTCTGCCGACAGCCCTGGCGTTGTTGATTTCCCGTCAGAACTCGAATTTCGGTCGCCCGCGGAGCTGCTTTTTTTCAGGAACAAGACATGAATCGGGAACAGATTGCAGAGTCGGCCACCATCATCTGGAAAACCTGGATGCAATCCGAATTAATTGACGCATTGCCGGAGCATTGCCGCCCATCGAACCGTGAGGAAGCCTATGCCATTCAGGCAGAGGTCGCCCGGCTCTCGGCACAGCTGCTATTCGGATGGAAAATCGCCGCCACCAGTACGGACGGACAAAAGCACATCGGTGTCGACGGACCGCTCGCCGGACGGTTGCTCGCCGGCAGAGTCATGCACTCAGGTGCGAAACTGCTGCTAGGCCACAACCTGATGAAAGTTGCTGAAGCCGAATTCGCCTTTCGCATCGGCACGCCATTACCGCCTTGCTCACGAGACTACAGCATGCAAGAGGTGCTGGCGGCAGTCGACACGCTGCATCCGGCTATAGAAATACCGGATTCCCGCTATACCGATTTCGTGCGCGTGGGCGCACCGCAGCTCATCGCAGATAATGCCTGCGCATGCTGGTTCATTCTCGGCCCCGCAACCAAAGTCGACTGGCGCGCATATGACCTGTGCACACATGCGGTAACGGCCTGGCGCAATGATGAGCTCACAGCACGGGGCAACGGCGCAAACGTCCTGGGTGATCCACGGTTCGCATTGACCTGGATCGCCAACGAGCTGCGTAGTCTCGGGATTGGCCTGGATGCAGGCGAAACAGTCACCACCGGTACCTGCGTGCTACCGCAGCCAATCGCCCCGGGAGACAAGATCCGCGCTGACTTTGGTGACCTCGGCGCGGTTGCCGTGGATATTACGTGAAGCGATCAACAGTGATTCTGTCGGCCGGGTTCACGATGCAGCGTGTGCCATTGCAGCTTTTGTCATCAGCTTTGCTGCCATCGGCGTTTGCGCCGGGTTCGACTCAGCGCTAAACCGGGATCGTATGCAGCTCTACTATCCACGTTCATTTCTCAAACTGATATTGGCCGGTTTCGCACTGGCTGTGATCCCGCTTGTGCTGGCGCTGATCTACAACGCTTTCTCCATTAATAAGCTGGCCGACCGCAGCCGGCAAACGTTGTATCAGGCGGTGCAGGCAACGCAGGCGAGCAGATCTCTCATTGAGCAAGTTACCGCAATGGAGCGCAGCGTGCGGCAGTTCGTGATTGTTGAAGAGCCATCTGTCCTGCAGGGTTACGCTCTGGCGCACGAGCGCTTTGTCGACACGTCGCAGCGCCTGCGCAGCTATCAACTTGAAGAGGCGCAGCGTGCGACTCTTCGGATCCTAATTGACGCCGAGCACGAATTGTTTCAGCGCGTCACCGAGGCGACGGTGCTGCGCAACCGGGCCGCCGAAATCGTCGGGGAGTTTGCAAAACTCTCCCAAACCGCACGTGAACTCGACAACCAGGGCAATCTGCTCGTCGAGAGAGAAGCGGATGCGGTTCAGCGCATGGCGGGTGAAACGCAGAGACTGATCGTGTGGCAGATGCTAGCGTTGGTCCCGGTTGCAATGTTTCTTGTTCTCGGGGCATCTTTGCTCATCAGACGGCCGATCTCACAAATCGAATCGGCGATACAGAAACTCGGTGAAGGTGAATTCGGCGCCAAGATCCGGGTTACCGGGCCTGCCGACCTTGAATCACTCGGCAGGCAACTGGACTGGTTGAGATTGCGTTTGTTGGACCTGGAAGAACAGAAATCGCGTTTCTTGCGCCACGTTTCGCATGAACTGAAGACACCGCTGACGGCGCTGCGCGAGGGCGTGGAACTGCTGGCCGACGAAGTCACCGGACGCATGACACATGGCCAGCTTGAGATCGCTCACATTCTCAAACAAAACACGCATCGCTTGCAGCGTCTTATCGAGGACCTGCTCAACTATCATACCGCGCAGTTCCAAACGGCTTCACTGACTCCGACACATTTCCGGCTGAAGGCACTTGTCGAGCGGGTAATACAGCAGCACACTCTGGCGATGCGCGCCAAGAATCTCAGTCAATCTCTCGCCGCCGCCGATCTGGAAATGGAAGGTGACGAGAAAAAGATCGAAGCAATCATCGACAACCTCTTGTCCAACGCCATCAAGTACTCACCCACCGGCGGCACCATTCGCATCCAGCTGCGCCGCCGCGGAGGAGACGTGGTTATTGATGTGATGGACGACGGTCCCGGCATTCCGCGGGAAGATCGGGTTCGTGTGTTCGAGCCGTTTTATCAAAGCACCGCCGAATACAGCGGTCCGGTGAAAGGCACCGGCCTGGGGCTGGCCATCGTTCGCGAGTTTGCTCTCGCACATCGCGGCACGGCCGAAGTGATTGACGATGGCAATCCCGGAGCGCATCTGCGCATCGTGCTGCCGTCGCGCCAACTGGAAATTGCTGCATGAGAAAAAACGCCGCCATTACGTTACTCGCCGCCAGTATTGCCGCCGGCTGTGCGCCACAACCGCCAGTGACCACTGAACCGTTGCCGCGCCTGCAGATCGTCGAAACCCTGGAGACCGACGCCGACCGGCTGCTCAATTACTACGCCTACGTCACAGAGCTGCAGGGTGAAACGCTGGAACGGGAGTATCGGTACGTCGAAAAGGTCTACTCGACCGACCCGAACGAGTATAACGAGATGCAGATGATCATGCTGCTTGCCTCGCCGCGCGCATCCTTCAGGGACACCGATCTGGCGCGCACTATGGTGAGGAGGTGGCTGCAAGACGAGTACTACCGCTACTCGAAATTGCGCCCTCTCGCGATGCTCTACTACAGCTATCTTTCCGAGCTCAAAAGACAGAATAGAGTGATCGACCAAGCAAAGAAAAGTTTGCGTCAGGCGAATGAACAAAGTGCTCAGCAAGCGGAGCAAATCAAGGCGTCGCAACAGCGCTCGAAGGAATTGCAGGACAAACTCGACGCTCTGTTGGAAATGGAACGAAGCCTTATTGAACGTGAAGAAATCACCCAACCGGATAAACAATGAACAACCAAAGCACCATACTGATCGTTGATGACGACGCCGACCTGCTCAAACTGCTGACCTTCCGGTTGCAGGGAGCGGGTTATCGCGTAGATAGTGCCGACAGCGCCGAACGGGCCCTGGCAAAACTGTCGATTTCTGTTCCGCAACTGGTCATTACTGACCTGCGCATGGGCGGCATGGACGGCATGGCGTTATTCCAGAATATTCGCAAGACTCATCCGGCATTGCCAGTCATCATTCTCACCGCCCACGGAACCATTCCTGACGCCGTCGCGGCTACCCAGCGCGGTGTATTTGGTTATTTGACCAAGCCGTTCGACAGCAAGGAGCTCTTATTGCAGGTAGAGAAAGCGGTCAGCGTGAGCAGCGTCTCCCAGGAAAGCGAAGGCAGCGATAGCAGTTGGCGGGAGGAGATCATCACGCGTAGCCCGATGGTCGAGAGCATCCTGGCAAAGGCCAAGCTGGTTGCGGCAAGCGATGCCAGTGTTCTGATCAGAGGCGACAGTGGAACCGGCAAGGAGATGCTGGCACGAGCAATTCATCGTGCCAGCCCGCGGGCCAAAAATCCGTTCGTCGCCGTTAACTGCAGTGCAATTCCCGAGCAATTGCTCGAGTCGGAACTATTCGGCCACATGAAAGGTTCGTTTACTGGTGCGGCGCGTGATTATCAAGGCCTTGTCCAGGCCGCCGACACAGGCACCATCTTTCTAGACGAGATCGGCGACATGGCACTACCGTTGCAGGTGAAACTGTTACGCGTGCTGCAAGAAAAGGAAATACGCCCGGTTGGTTCGACACGTTCGATACCGGTAGACATCCGCGTGATTTCTGCAACGCATCGCAACCTCGAGGAGGCGATTCAGTCAGGTGGTTTCCGTGAGGATCTCTACTATAGGCTCAACGTCGTCTCATTCCACTTGCCGCCACTGGCGGAGCGCCGGGAAGACATCCCGGTTCTGGCAACGCACTTCCTGAATCAGATTTCTACGAAATACGGAAGGTCGCTGAACGGCTTTTCCGCGGAAGCGATGGAGATGCTTGTCAAATCCCCATGGCAGGGGAACGTGCGTGAGCTCTACAACGTAATCGAGCAGTCAGTTGCGCTCTCGACCACGCCCATTATCACGCCTGCCCTGGTAGAGAGCGCGCTGCGTGGCCGGACCGCCGAACTGGCGTCATTCGAGTCCGCCCGCAGCGAATTCGAGCGAGAATACCTGGCCAAACTGCTAAAGATTACCGGCGGAAATGTGACACAAGCTGCCAAACTCGCGAAGCGCAATCGAACCGAGTTTTACAAGCTCCTGCAGCGCCACCATCTGAACCCGAAAATGTTCAAGTCGCTGTGACTCCCGGTCCCGTTTGCTGCACATGCCACTTCTGGGTGCAGCGTTTTTTGCGATTTAAAACAGTAGATTAGAAGAACCTCTATAAAGCCTTGTCGCCGCCCGGCGACGCAGCTGCTAAAGAAGCACTACAGATATTCCGTTTAACCACCTGTTTTGGTACGCTGATTAACTTTGGCATCATCATTGCTAAGTGTTGTTCACACGTAATCTGGGACATAGATACAAGAAGATAGGTGATGATCTGATGAGTTCCGAGACAAATCGCCTCATATTCCCGCTTGCTTGCTGCGCCATCATTTCCGTCGCGACGTTCAGCGGCATTGGCATTGCCGCAATCACCGGTCAGCTGGCAGTGAGTGCCGAGAAAGCCGAACTTTTTTCGTCGAGCGATGAACTGACCAAACGCAAAGGCGCGGAGACCAATGCAGCCGCATCCGTGCCTGGCCCAACGCATGTTGGACTTACTCGTTCTGCGGTGCGCAATGCGAGTGAACGCGACAAACCAATGATTCTCCGTGTCAGTCAGCGCTTTAGTCAGACGCTTGCACCACCATGCGCCAGCTGTGGCGTGATTGATTCCATAGAGCGACACGACCTGCAAATGCCGTCATCGCGATCGACGACAAACGGCTTGGCGTCTGATGCAAACACAACTGGCAACGCGGGGAGTGCATTTGCTGCGTCAGTACTTGCCGGTTCGAATCGGAGCGTATACGCTGCGGGTCGTGATGGTGACAGCGTTGCGACTAGTTTTATCGTTCGTTTGCGTATGGAAGACGGCAGCCTGCGGACGATCTATGAACATCAGCGGCCCAAGTTTTCAGTTGGAGAAAAGGTAAAATTAATCAATGGTTCCGTTGTCTCGATGAACTCGTGACGTTCCGGACAAGCGATTAACACGGAAATTTATCGGCTGCAAATCGCCGCAAAAAGTGCCTATCGCTGACCTGATAAAGACATAACAGTTTTATACAATGTGCACATGCGCATTGGGAGCGCCCGATTTCCTCCCTTATCGGGCGCTTTTTTTTGCCTGATGTGCGCTTGGTTGATTACCCGCAGAACAGCTGTAAACCGGTCGAGCAATCTCATGCGACAATGCCGCCTCAGTAAACTGGAGCTGTGCGAGCAGCTCACTGATCGCCGGATACGCGCACAACTACACGATGAAACTTAAATACATATTGGTGTCGACGGTCGTCGCCCTGACGGTCGGATGTGCCACGCCTCAGCCGAAAAGCCCGCCGCAGCGGGCGGTAGATGAACCGCAGGTCAACCTGGCGGGATATCCACCGGCATTCCGTGATGGCTACCTCGATGGGTGCAATACCGCCAGACGAAACTCCGCAAAGATCCAGGACGAAGTGCGTTACAAAAAGGACTCGATGTATGCAGCCGGTTGGAGGGATGGTTTCGATATCTGTTCCGAGAAGAAATACGACTAGCCGGATCCGAGAGCAACATTCGATCAGGTAAACTGCAAGCCACGACTGGCCCAATGTAAACGTTCCGACACGTTCTTAGTCATTGAATGTCACGTAACCTGGAACCAAGACCATGAACGCACCTGCCAATCGCCCCGCCTTCAGTTGGACAGACCCGTTTCTGCTCCAGGAGCAGCTCAGTGAGGACGAGCGCCTCGTCCACGAATCTGCTCGCCAGTTTTGTGGCGACAAACTGATGTCGCGCGTGCTACAGGCGCACCGTGAGGAGCGCTTTGACCGCGAAATTTTCAACGAAATGGGCGAAATGGGCTTCCTCGGTTCGACCATCGAAGGTTATGGATGTCCTGGCGTCAACTACGTCTGCTATGGCCTGATTGCACGCGAGGTCGAGCGAGTCGACTCCGGTTATCGCTCGATGATGAGTGTGCAATCGAGCCTCGTCATGTATCCGATCTACGCCTACGGCAGCGAGAAACAACGGACCAAATACCTGCCGTCGCTGGCAACCGGTGAAAAGATCGGCGCGTTTGGCCTGACTGAGCCCGACTATGGATCGGATGCCGGCAGCCTCGTCACCCGCGCACGCAAGGTCGCCGACGGTTGGCTACTGAAAGGCGCGAAGATGTGGATTACCAATTCACCGGTCGCCGACGTGTTCGTCGTCTGGGCGAAAGACGATGAAGGCAGCATCCGCGGTTTCATTCTCGAACGCGGTATGAAAGGACTGACGAGCCCGAAGATTGAAGGCAAGTTCAGTCTGCGTGTTTCGATTACCGGTGAAATCGTGATGGATGATGTTTTCGTTCCGGATGAGAATCTGCTGCCGGGAGTGCAGGGGCTGAAGGGACCATTTGGTTGCCTGAACAAAGCCCGCTATGGCATCGCGTGGGGAGCGCTGGGTGCAGCCGAGTTTTGCTGGCAAGCGGCAAGAGAATACGTAATGGAACGCAAGCAGTTCGGCCGACCGCTCGGAGCAAATCAGCTGATTCAGAAAAAGCTGGCGGACATGCAAACCGAGATTGCACTCGGACTGCAATCGGTGTTGCGCGTCGGCAGGCTGATGGATGAGTCGCGGGCTACGCCCGAAATGGTTTCACTGATCAAGCGCAACTCCTGTGGCAAGGCGCTCGATATCGCCCGCACGGCACGTGATATGCACGGCGGTAACGGCGTATCCGACGAGTATCACGTCATTCGCCATGTGATGAACCTCGAGGCGGTCAATACCTATGAAGGCACGCACGATATTCACGCCTTGATACTTGGCCGTGCACAGACCGGCATTCAGGCCTTTACCGGAGCGTGAGCGCGAACTGTAGCTCGAGACACAAAAAATTTCTGCACAAAAAAAGCACGCTGAGTAAGCGTGCTTTTTTGACGACAAGCGTTAAACGGTAATCAGCGCGACATTAAACGCATCTGCCACCGTCCACTTCAATACAC
>JBFKXV010000084.1:0-8272 GCA_041637935.1 Burkholderiales bacterium
CCCGAATATCAGTCCCTGCAAGCCGGGAATGGTGGCGATACGGAATACATCGGCCAGCGCGCTTTGGGTCTCGACCAGTATGTGTATGGCGGGCGCCGCGATACCGGCGCTCTCGGAGCGGACCTGGATATACTCGACTGCTCTCGCAGCGTCATCGTACGACAGCGGTTTTGGCACAGTCATGGAGGCCAGGCTTTCACCGCTTTCACCAATCAGGATATCGACGTCCTGCTTCCACGCGGAGTGAGACGGATCGTGTATGCGCACGCCGGCGCGCTTCGCTGCGTTCTCGGCATCGTTGAGGAGCCGCGCAACCATTTGCGCGTGATCGCGCTCCTCACCGGTGGGTGCGCCATCTTCGCAGTCGCAGGTGATGTCGAAAACGTCACCAAATTCAGCCTGCAACGCAAACGCCTTGCGGATGAATTTCTCGTTGCCGGCGATGTGTTCGCAGGCGGCCAGCGCAGGCAGGGGCTTTTTTGCCGAGAAAAGAACGGTGTCCGGGTGTTGCATTGGCGAGGCCTCCAGTCAGTCAGGTATGCCAACCGACATGGGTCAGTCGAACAGGTGCTTGATGGCGTCGCGCTCTTCTTCGAGTTCTTTCAGCGTTGCGTTCATTCTGTCCCGGCTGAACGCGTCGATTTCGAGACCTTTTATCACTTCGTATTGACCGCCGCTACAGGTAACTGGAAAGCCATAAATAATGCCCTGCGGGATATCGTAGGCACCGTCGGATGGCACGCCCATGGTGGTCCACTTGCCCGCCGTGCCGAGCACCCAATCGTGCATATGGTCGATGGCGGCATTGGCTGCCGAAGCAGCTGACGACAATCCGCGCGCCTCGATGATGGCGGCACCGCGCTTGCCAACCGTCGGAATGAACGTATCGCGGTACCAGGCCTGGTCGTTAACGGCCTTGGCGGCTGGCTTGCCGGCGATGGTGGCGAAACGGTAATCCGGGTACATGGTTGGCGAATGATTGCCCCACACCACCAGCTTCTCGATCGAATCGACCGGTTTGCCGGTCTTGGCGGCGAGTTGCGACAGTGCCCGGTTGTGGTCGAGCCGCAGCATGGCGGTGAAGTTCTCGCGCGGCAGGTCTGGCGCACTGTTCATCGCGATGTAGCAATTGGTATTGGCGGGGTTTCCCACCACCAAAACCTTCACCGAGCGGCTGGCAACGTCGTTGAGCGCCTTGCCCTGTCCGGTAAAGATTTTGCCGTTCGCTTCCAGCAGGTCCTTTCGTTCCATGCCTTTGCTGCGTGGCCGCGCACCGACCAGCAGAGCGATGTCGGCATCCTTGAACGCGACCTTGGGATCGTCCGATTGAACCACGCCGGCCAGCAGGGGAAAGGCGCAATCGTCCAGTTCCATGACGACGCCCTTAAGCGCACTCAGCGCCGGGGTGATCTCGAGCAACTGCAGGATGACCGGTTGATCGCGGCCGAGCATCTCACCGGATGCAATTCGAAACAGCAGGCTGTAACCAATCTGGCCGGCGGCACCGGTGACCGCAACACGGACGGGGGATTTCATGGCAGTTCACTCCCTTGGAAAATGATTAGAAGTTGAGTGCGTCAGCGCTGGGCCGCCGGCGCATGATGCCTGATTTGGTTTCTTGGGACCAATTGGAAGACCCGCTGGAGGGTGGAAATCTTAAATAAGGGCTGTTCGTGTGTCAATAATTCTTATATAAGACATAAGACATATCATATGATGGACTTAGTTGATTTACTTCGCTTAAAATCTTCGATTAGATGAATACTGAAACGTCCAATGGTCCGGCTTACCAGCCTTTGTATCGGCAAATCAAATATTTGATTACCGAGTCGCTGGTCTCTGGGGAGTGGCGACCGGGTGAGTCGATCCCCAGCGAAGTCGAGCTGGCGCATCGTTACAGCGTGAGCCAGGGAACCGTTCGCAAGGCCATCACCGAGCTGGCCGAACAAAAACTGCTGGTGCGGCATCAGGGCAAAGGGACATTCGTCGCCTCGCACTCTGAAGAGCGTACCAAGTTCCCGTTTCTGCGGATCCGCCCCGATCGTGGCGACGTCGAGTCGCTCTCGGCGTCGTTGCTGGACGTGTGGCGCATCAAACTCGACAAAAAATCGGCGGGTGCTCTAGGCATGAGTGACGGTGCCAGCGGCTGGTTGATTCGGCGCCTGCTGTCTCCGGCGGGCAAAGCTGCAGTCTATGAGGAGATCCGCCTGCCGGTCTCGGCGTTCGAGGGTCTGTCCGAGTCGGTGATCGAGCAGCACGATTGCATGCTGTACAGCATGTACGAGGCTGCCTTCGACTTGCGAATTCTGTATGTTGAGGAGCGGCTCAAGGCGCAGCAGGCGGAAGGTGAAATCGCCTCGAGACTGAATGTCAGCGCCGGATTTCCCTTATTGGTTATTGACCGGGTGTCCTACACCTATGGCGATCGGCCAGTTGAGTTGCGCCATAGCTACTGCAATACCGCCGAGCATCACTACCGAAACCGGATTCTGTAGCACGGCAAACTTTTTGTGCGGCAAGTTTGTATAGCAACGAAGAATCCGTCCCAAGAACAAGGATCTACCTGAAATGGCAGCGAGCAAGCGCCCCAAGTACTTGACTCTTTATCAGATTCGTCTTCCGGTTCCCGGATTCGTGTCGATCTTGCACCGTATCAGTGGTTTCGGAATGTTCGCCTTTGCGTGGGCCCTTTTGTGGCTGCTGCAGATGTCGCTGCAGTCACCGGAAAGTTACCAACAAGCACACGCAGTCGTACAAAGCTGGCCAGGCAAGCTGTTCGTGATCGGCATCAGCTGGGCGTTCCTGCACCACTTCTTTGCCGGACTGCGGTTCTTGCTGCTCGATACTCACGTCGGCGTTGACCTCGACAGCGCGCGCCGTACCAGCTGGGCGGTACTGCTGTTGAGCATCGCCGGCACTCTCATAGTGGGAGCGAGCATATGGTAGCGAGAATTGTCACGGGTGCTCACTATGGCCTGAGGGATTGGCTGGTTCAGCGTGTAACCGCGCTGGTCATGGCGGTGTACGTGGTCGTGTTTGTGGCAACCCTGTTGGTCTGTTCGCCGGCCAACTTCGAGGAATGGCAGGCGCTGTTCGCTCCGCAGTGGATGCGGCTGGCAAGTTTGCTTTTTTTCCTCAGCTTGTTCTGGCATGCGTGGATCGGCATGCGTGACATTCTGATGGATTACATCAAGCCGACGGCGTTGCGGCTTGGCCTGCAGGTTGTCGTGATCTTGCTGCTGGTCGCCTACGCAGCGTGGTCGGTGCAGATACTCTGGAGCAACTAAATGGGGTTACCGGTAAGAAAGTTCGATGCAGTGATCGTGGGCGCGGGGGGTGCCGGAATGCGCGCCTCCCTGCAGCTTGCGGAAGCCGGATTTCGGGTGGCGGTGTTGTCAAAAGTATTCCCGACCCGCTCCCATACGGTTGCCGCCCAGGGTGGCATCGGCGCTGCTCTTGGCAATATGGGTGAGGATAGCTGGCACTGGCACATGTACGACACGGTTAAAGGGTCGGATTGGCTGGGCGATCAGGACACCATTGAATTCATGTGCCGCGAGGCGCCAAAAAGCGTGATCGAACTCGAGCACTTTGGCATGCCGTTCGACCGGAACGCCGATGGCACCGTCTACCAGCGCCCGTTCGGTGGTCACATGCAGAACTTCGGCGCTGGCCCCGCGGTGCAGCGCTCCTGTTCCGCCGCCGACCGGACCGGGCATGCCATGTTGCACACGCTCTATCAGCGTAACGTGCGTGCCAATACCCATTTCTTTGTCGAGTGGATGGCGTTGGACCTGATCCGCGACGCGACCGGACAGGCGGTGGGTGTCACCGCCATGGAGATGGAGACCGGCGAGGTGTACATCTTCCACACGCGCGCCGTGTTGTTTGCCACCGGCGGAGCCGGACGGGTATTCGCTTCCAGCACCAATGCCTACATCAATACCGGCGACGGACTGGGGATGGCGGCGCGGGCGGGTATCCCGCTCGAAGACATGGAGTTCTGGCAGTTCCATCCCACCGGCGTCGCCGGGGCCGGCGTGCTGATCACGGAAGGCGTACGTGGCGAGGGAGGTTACCTGCTGAACAAGGACGGTGAGCGTTTCATGGAACGCTACGCACCCAATGCCAAAGATCTCGCGTCGCGCGACGTGGTGTCGCGAGCCATGGCAACCGAGATCAAGGAAGGCCGCGGTTGCGGCGATGAAGCCGACTACGTGCTCCTGAAACTGGATCATCTTGGCGAAGAGTTGATCGAGAGCAAACTGCCCGGAATCCGTGAGATTGCACGCAAGTTTGCCAACGTCGATCCGGTACGCGATCCGATTCCAGTGGTGCCAACCTGTCATTACATGATGGGCGGAATCCCGACCAATTACCTCGGCGAAGTGGTTACAACCGTTGCGGGTGACAAGGAGGCGGTCGTGCCCGGGTTCTACGCCGCCGGCGAGTGCGCCTGTGCCTCGGTGCACGGTGCAAACCGGCTGGGCACCAATTCGCTGACTGATTTACTCGTGTTCGGCAAGGCTTCAGGCGATTCGACGATTCGTTTTCTGACTGAGAACCCGACGCATCAGGAGCTTCCCGGCGATGCCGCCGACATGACCCTGGAGCGGTTGTCGCGCCTCGACACCCGGAGCTCCGGCGAGAGCGTTCACGAAGTTGGCAACGAGGTGCGTCAGGTCATGCAAGCGCATTGCGGGGTGTTTCGCTTTCCCGATTTGCTCGAACAAGGGGTGAGCAAGATCAAGCAGGTGGAACAGCGCGTTGCGCGCATCGCAATTGGCGACAAGAGCAAGGTATTCAATACCGCCCGGGTCGAGGCGCTGGAAATCGAGAACCTCATCGAGGTGGCGGTGTCCTCACTGGTGTCGGCCGATGCGCGCAAGGAGAGCAGGGGCGCGCATGATCGCTCCGATTTTCCGGAGCGCGACGATGAGAACTGGATCAAACACACGCTGTGGTTCAAGGAGAACAGTCGGCTGGAATACAAGCCCGTTCACATGAAACCGCTCAGTGCCGAAACGATCGAACCGAAAGTACGAACTTATTGAAGTCGAAGCTACGAAATTACAGCCAGGTGAAATCGATCCGCCAGGAACCGCATAACACCAGACGTCAAGAAAGACAGCACTGATGCTATTCAGAATTTACCGTTTTGATCCGGACAAGGATGCCAAGCCCTACATGAAGGACTATGACATCGAGCTGCAACCGACGGATCGCATGCTGCTCGACGCGTTGATCCGCATCAAGGCAGTCGATGATTCCCTGTCGTTGCGCCGCTCCTGCCGCGAAGGCGTGTGCGGTTCGGACGCCATGAACATCAATGGCAAGAACGGCCTGGCATGCATCACCCGGCTGGCAGACCTGAAGTCGCCGGTTGTGCTGCGGCCCATGCCGGGCCTGCCGGTCATCCGCGACCTGGTTGTCGACATGTCGCAATTCTTCAAGCAGTACCACTCGGTGATGCCGTACATGGTCAATGATGATCCGCCGCCCGATCGCGAACGGCTCCAGTCGCCGGAGGAGAGGGCCGAGCTGGATGGCTTGTACGAATGTATCTTGTGTGCCTGCTGTTCGACATCCTGCCCATCGTTCTGGTGGAACCCGGACAAGTTCGTGGGACCGGCCGGTTTGCTTCAAGCCTACCGCTTTCTTGCCGATAATCGTGATCAGGCTACCAGCCAACGGCTCGACGACCTCGAGGATCCGTATCGCCTGTTCCGTTGTCACTCGATCATGAACTGTGTCGATGTCTGTCCCAAAGGTCTGAATCCGACCAAAGCGATTGGCAAGATCAAGGACATGCTGGTCAAGCGCATGGTCTGAACACCGGGCAGTCGCGGAACCAATTATTATCAAAACCGGTTAATCTTGGAATCGATCAGATCAGAACCGATTAGTGTTAAAAACGATTAGTGTTACAAGCAACTGGTGGTAGACGCGGTGAGCGAGAATGGTCGCATTCGCTGGCACTGCAGACGCGGGCTATTGGAACTGGACCTGGTGTTGAATCAGTTTCTCGATAGCCGATTCGATCAATTGACGACGGAGCAGAAAAACGCTCTGACGCGGCTGCTCGAACTACCTGACAATGATTTGTGGGACCTGGTGATCGGTCGCGCGGAAACCGGGGATGTGGCGTGCGCAGAAATTGTCAGGATGTTGCGTTGACTGCGGCATCCGGATTGGCAACGAAATCGGTTTTGAAATCCGGCGGACTCGGGATTACCGCTCCCGTAATCCGTTTGCTTGCAGCTCACGCTGAGTTCTGGGCAATGGAACTGGAACCAATTCACTAATAGAAAGCAGACTATGGCAAAACGAAAGACCGCATCGCTGTCGTTTTCAGACGGATCAACCGGGAGTGAGTTTCCCGTGCTGTCGGGAACTATCGGTCCGCAAGCTGTGGACATCAGGTCGATGCTGAGCGAGACCGGCAAGGTGACCTACGACCCCGGTTTTCTTTCCACGGCGAGCTGCCGGTCTTCGATTACGTACATCGATGGCGATGAAGGTGTTCTGCTCTACCGCGGCTACCCGATCGAGCAGCTGGCAGAGCACTGCGATTTTCTCGAGGTCTGTTACCTGCTGATCTACGGCGAACTGCCAAACGCAGCGCAGAAAGAGAAGTTCGACAATACGGTTACGCGACACACCATGGTGCATGACCAGATCAACAATTTCTTCCGCGGTTTCCGCCGCGATGCGCATCCGATGGCGGTGCTCGTGGGAACGGTCGGTGCGCTGTCGGCGTTCTACCATGACTCGCTCGACCTCAATAATGAGTCGCACCGGGAAATCTCCGCCTACCGCCTGATCGCCAAGATACCGACACTGGCGGCGATGGCGTACAAGTACACCACCGGTCAGCCGTTCATGTATCCGCTCAATTCACTGTCCTACACCGCGAGCTTCATGCGCATGCTGTTCAGCGTGCCGGCTGAGGAATACCAGTTGAACGACGTGCTGGTGCGGGCGCTTGACCGGATTTTCATTCTCCACGCCGACCACGAACAGAATGCCTCGACGTCCACCGTCAGGCTGGCCGGCTCGTCGGGCGCGAACCCGTTTGCCTGCATTGCCGCGGGCATTGCTTGTCTGTGGGGGCCGGCGCACGGCGGTGCCAACGAGGCGTGTCTTGACATGCTCGAAGAGATCGGTGACGTGTCGCGGGTCGGCGAGTACATCAAGAAGGCGAAAGACAAGGACTCCGGTTTCCGCCTGATGGGTTTCGGCCACCGCGTCTACAAGAATTATGATCCGCGCGCCAAGCTGATGCGCGAGACTTGCCATGAAGTGCTCGGAGAACTTGGGCTGCAAAACGACCGCTTGTTCAAATTGGCGATGGAGCTGGAACGGATCGCGCTTGAAGACGAATACTTCGTTGAACGCAAGCTGTATCCGAACGTCGATTTCTATTCCGGCATCGTACAGCGTGCGATGGGTATCCCGAACAACATGTTCACGTGCATTTTTGCTCTCGCCCGAACGGTCGGCTGGATCGCGCAATGGAACGAGATGATCGCTGACCCTGAGCAGAAAATTGGCCGGCCAAGACAGCTCTACACCGGTGAGGTGCAGCGCGACGTGGTGCCCATCGCACAGCGCGGTTGACGGTAAAAGCAGCAAATTTGGGCCTGCAAGGTCCGGGAGACAACGCCATGATGAAAGAAATGCAGGGTAACTCGTATCTGTTCGGTGCCAACGCACCGTTTGTCGAGGAACTCTATGAGGCGTATCTGGACGATCCCGAGACCGTCGCACCTGAGTGGCGGCGTTATTTTGATCAATTGCAGCAGGATGAGGGCAGGCGCGACGTAGCCCATGCACCTGTCATCGAATCGTTTATCAGGCTGGCGAAGAACAAGTCCGGTGTCTCTGCCGGGATGGTCGGAACACAGGCGTTGACGCTGGAGAAGAAGCAGGTTGCTGTGCTGCAAATGATCAATGCCTACCGCTTCCTCGGGGTGCGCAGCGCTGACGTTGACCCATTGAAGCAAATGGACAAGCCGGTGATCCAGGAGCTGGATCCGGCGTTCTACGGCTTTACCGATGCCGACATGGATCAGACGTTCAACAGCGGCTCGCTGGTCGGGCCCGAGCAGATGACCTTGCGCGACATTCTGCGCGCAGTGCGGGAGACCTATATCGGTTCGATCGGCGCCGAGTACATGTATATCAGTGATGTCCAGCAGAAGCGCTGGATACAAGCACGCCTGGAGGGACCGCGCAGTCAGCCGAACTTCCCGAATGACGTGAAGAACCA
>JBFKXV010000085.1:0-8270 GCA_041637935.1 Burkholderiales bacterium
GGCGAATTGTTATCCGTGATCTGCTGCGACCTTTGAATCGTGCAAGGGCGGCCGCCATGGTGGATGCGCGCGGCAATCTGAACAATGAACTCAGCAGTGCTTTTTGGTTCGTCTCGTCGTCTCTGTCTGACCGGTTTGTAAGACTGCATCTGGCGCATGCGGCGCAAACGGTGCGTCGCCTCGAGCTTCCACATTTGTTGCCGTTGTCGCTGCCGCGCAGCCTCCCATTTGCCGTTGTATTGGTTTACAAGACGCGCCAATTGAAGAGGGCTTCAAGGCGGATGAATTTGCGGCCGAGCGCAGCGCGGTGGCGTGGCTGAAAGTGGAGCAGCTCGCGCGCGAGTTGCGTTCCGGGCCACAGACATCCGAAATCGCGCAGGCGATTGCCGCGCGCGATGCGAGGACAGCGTCGCAGTTGCTCGCCGGGATGAACCGCCGGCAAGCCGCGCAACCGGCATCCGCGCGGACCGCGAAACCGGAGACCGAGCAGATGTCGGCACAGCTTGCGAAGGGCATTGTCGAGCGCTTGCAGTCACTGCTGAACCAGGGGGGCGCCTGGTCAGAGCAATCGGGTGCTGATACTGGGGCGCAATCCACAGAACGGTTGACTGACCAACTGACGCGCGAGTTGCGCGAAGAGATGGACAATAGCCAGCCGGGCTTGCCCGGCGAGATGAGTCCGGAAGAGCAGGCATTGAATACCACCCTGCAGGGGATGTCGCGGGAAAGCACTGGCGGAAGCGAAGTAATACGCGGTGAAACCAATCCAATGCAAGGCTTGGGACGCACCACTGTTGGCAGCGGCGCGATGGGGCGCCGCATCGGCGTCAGTAGCGCAGGCGCTGGCAGTGGTGAACAGCCGCACGGGAATCCGCAAGGCGATGCCGAGGCTGCGCCAGTGCTGGGAGGCAAGACTCTGCGCCTGCAGTTGCAGATGCAGACCGTCACCATCGACCAGCGGCAAGCGGACAGCAGCGATGGCAGCGAAGAATCGTTTTACGCGGCAACTCAGGCGCAGGCATCCAGAGCACAGTACCAGGATATCGTTGCCGGGCAGCAAAGTGGTATCGAGCAATCGATCAGCGATCAACAGCTTCCTTTAGCCTACCGCGATGCAGTCAAGGAATACTCGGAACGCCAGCATCGCCGCGACGCGGTCAGGCAGCCATGACTTATGGCAACGATGATCAAGCGAACCGGTAATTGAGAGAACCGGTAATTGAGAGAACCGGTAATTGAGAGAACCGGTAATTGAGAGAACCGATAATTGAATGAACCGATGATCAATCGCAACGATGACTATTGGCGAGCGTGACCGGCGATGAGTGCGCTCGTCTTGTCCCCGCTGCTGGCTTACGGCCTGGTTGTCGCAACGGCATTACTCATCGTGCTGTTGCACCTGTTGCGCCCGCGTGCGTTGCGCCGCGCGGTGTCGTCAACTGTTTTGTGGGAAGCAGTTCTGCGTCAGCGCAGCAGGTATCACACCCCGTGGCGCTGGCTGCTGTCATTGTTACTGTGTTTGTTGATTGGGCTGTGCTTGGCGTTGGCGCTTGGCCGCCCGGAAGGTCTTGCGCCTGAGCGAACCAGGGTCGTGGTCGTGCTCGACAACTCACCATCGATGGCAACGCGAACGCGGGATGGCAAGAGCCGCTGGTTGCACGGTGTTGAGAGAGCGCGTGCGTTGATCGATTCAGTCAGCGTTGACGTCATGCTCGTCGACACCATGGGCAATGCGCCGGTGAACGGCTTTGTTCGGCCAGCGCAAGCGCTTGATGCGCTGGAGCAGTTCGACGTCGCCAGCCATGGACCAGTACGCCTGCCGATCCTTCCTGAATCTGGCGTATACGATGTGCATGTCATCAGCGACGGCGTGAACGACTTCGAAATCCCGGCAGGCGCCATCGTTCATTCCGTCTTTGAACCGGCCGTCAACGTTGCAGTAACCAGTCTGCAAACGCGCCCATTGCCGACCGACCCGTTACGGGTTGAAGCATTTGTGCAGGTATACAACGCGTCGCTAACGCCAGTGGGTGTGCGCCTGTCGTTGAGAGGCGGTGATGGATTTTCGTTATCGCAAGACCTGATGATGGAAGCGAACGAATTGATTGACGTCACTTTCGACATTAGTACTTTCGACGAAGGTGTGTTGGCTGCCGCGGCAATGACGAACAATGACGCGTTCGCGCAAGACGATCTCGCATTTGCGATGGTGGCGCCGCACAGTGTCCGTAACGTATTGCTGGTGACACGCGGCAATCCGCGACTCGAAGATGCACTTCGCTCCCTGCCCGGAGTTCGCGTGAAGTTGATTGCGCCGGACGCATGGAACAACGCGATGCCGGCGGACGTCTATTTGTTCGACCGCTTTTCGCCCCAACAGCTTCCCGCCGGCGGCGCCTTGTTGTTCCGTCCTGAAACGCTGCCATGGTCAGCAGCGCGGCAGATCAATGTCGACGACCCCACTGTGACCGAATGGTCTCGTGGCAACAGTGTGCTCGATGGTGTGTCCTGGCCGGCTCTACGCGTCGAGCGTGCTGCGGTCATGGTGAATTTGCCGGACCAAGCCGAGGCACTGGTGAGTACGGATCGTGGCGCCTTGATCGCTGCCGGCAGCAGTGAAAGTCGCTGGATGATCGCCGGCTTCGCCGCCGAAGACTCGAATCTGTCTTTGCAACCCGGGCTGCCGATCTTCCTGGGTAACGCGTTGCGTTGGCTCGGACGGGGGGAATCGGTGGTATCCAGCGGCCTCGGCGCCATCAGGGTCCCATTGCCGGATGCGCGTATCGTCGATGGATCCGGACAGCTATTGACCAGTCGTACGCTCGCCGGCGTAACCATGTTCGATGCTGAGAGGCCGGACGTTTACACTGCGCACGCTGCCGATGCCAAGCTGCGTGTTGTCGCCAATGTGCTCGATCCCCGATACGCCGGCATTAACATGACGCAGTTCGATGGATCACGCCGTGGAGCTATTCGATCGGCTGAGTACGCTCGTATCGAGCCGTGGACTGCGCTGGTAGCGATTGCCTTGCTGCTGCTTGTCATTGAATGGGCGGTGTGGGCGCGCCGTATCGCGTTATGACACTGGCAAATCCCGATGCATTGTGGTTGCTCGGCATATTGCCACTGGCGTGGTTGTTTGCCTGGTTCAGTCGGCGGCTGCACGCGCCACAACGGATGGCGCAGGCAACGGTAACGAGATCGCTGGCGTTGCTGTTGCTGGTGATTGCATTGTCGCAGCCAACCGTGCTGGAGCGCGAATTCGGCAAATCCGTAGTTTACGCGATTGATGTGTCTCGCAGCGTGTCATCAGCATTTCTCAATCAGGCACTGCAGTGGGCAGCCGAGGCAAACCAGCGTTACCGGCCAGCTCAAGTCCGCTATCTGGTTTTTGGCGACGGGTTTCGACTGCTTGAATCACCAGAGCAGGTAATGTCGGTTTCGCTGACGAGTAACGAATTGCGGCGAACCGAATTGGGTGGCTCGATGGCTTCCGGTGGCAAGGTAATCGGACAAAGCGCGACCGATATTGAGGCGGCGCTGCATGCGGCCATGTTCGGTTTTGCGCCGAACCATGCCAGGCGGCTGGTGTTGATCAGTGATGGCAACCAGACTCGCGGTGACCTGTGGCGGGCGGTAGCCCGGTTGCGAAGTGAGCAAGTGCGCGTATTCGGCATGCCGGCAGCGGCTGCAACGGAAAGTGACGCCTGGGTTGAGTCGATCAACTTTCCACCGGGTGTGAGGCAGCAAGAGCCGATCACCATTCGGGTGATCATTCGTGCCGTTGCGCCGATGCCGGCGTCAGTCGAATTGAGCAGCGGCAAACGTATCATCGGCAGGCGCAACGTGCAGTTGTCGGTCGGAGAGAACGTGGTCGCGATCGACACGCGGTTACCGCGGAACGGTGACAACGTTGTCACTGCACGGCTCGAATCGGAAGCGGATCGGATCGAGGAGAACAATGTATTGAGCGCCAGCGTTCGGGCCGGACCTCGGCCGCGCGTGCTTTATGTGGAAGGCACTCCGGCAAGCGCGCACTATCTTGCTGCAGCGCTGCGCGCCCACTATATCGACGTCACGGTTGCCACCGCGAGGGGTCTCGACGAAGATCCGGGGCGCCTGAACCGGTACGACGCAGTTATCCTGAGCGACGTATTTGCGCATGATCTCGGTCCGGAAACAGTGCGGCGGCTCGGTGTGTTCGTGCGCGAACGCGGTGGCGGTCTGGTATTCGCTGCCGGAGAAAGCACCTACGGTAAGGACGGCTATGCCGGTAACGACGTCGAACGCCTGCTCCCGGTTCGCTTCGAAGGCAAGAGAAAGCGCCAGGAGCTCGACCTGGTGTTGCTGATTGATCGCTCGCACAGCATGCGCGGGCGCAAACTGGAGTTGGCAAAAACTGCCGCATTGTCCACGCTCGATTTGCTCGAAGAGCAGCACCGGCTGTCAGTGATCGGATTTGATTCGCGGCCGCATGAAGTCGTGCCTTTGACTGAGGTTGGCAACAAGCGGCGCGCCGAGGACCGCATCTCCAGTATGACTGCGAGCGGCCAGACGCGTATCTATCCGGCATTGGCAATGGCACAACGTGTTCTTGCCGGCTCGAAGTCGAGTACCAAGCACATCATCCTGCTGTCAGATGGCGTCACCGCTTCATCGGTGCCAATCAATGACGCGGAGCGCATCCGTGTCGAGATAGAGCGCGGACGCGAGGACGCGATTCGCCGCGCTGGTGCCAGTACCGAATCAGCCGCATCACCCGAACTGACGTCGCTTGCAGCCGGCAGCATGGAACAGCTGGTATTACAACTGGCAGAGGATCAGGTTTCGCTATCGACCATTGCGATCGGTCCAAAACCCAATCTTGATCTGATGCGTGCCATTGCCGATATCGCGGGAGGCAAAGCCTACGTCGCCAAGAACGATGCTGAAATGCCGGGACTGTTCGTGTCTGAAACGCGCCGGTTACTTGGCGATTCGATCGTCGAAGAACCGTTTCGCCCGACTGTCGGAAGCCGTGCCGATACCCTTGCGGGGCTTGATTTTGATGCTGGTCCGCCGCTCGATGGGTTCGTGATGACTCGCGCCAAGCCGTTTTCTGACGTGCTGTTGCGTGCGCCGCAGGATCAGCCACTGCTGGCGACAACGCAATATGGCCTGGGAAGAACAGCGGCATTTCTTTCCGATGTGAAGAACCGTTGGTCAGCTCAATGGCTGAGTTGGGAAGGATACGGTCGATTCTGGTCGCAAGTGGTTCGTGAGGTCATCCCGCGGCGCGCCGAGGCCGGCCTCGACTTACGGGTGGTGCGTAGCGGGAGCGAAGCGATTGTCGAGTTGACTGCGGTGTCCGGTGAATTCGCCTACCGCAACGGTCTCCTGCCCAAAGTGCAGGTGACATCACCGCTCGGTCAATCCG
The DNA here is from genome assembly GCA_041637935.1 of Burkholderiales bacterium. Taxonomy (GTDB): domain Bacteria; phylum Pseudomonadota; class Gammaproteobacteria; order Burkholderiales; family Eutrophovitaceae; genus SG8-40. The sequence goes on from JBFKXV010000085.1 coordinate 5,417, forward strand.
AGGCGCTGCTGCTGCGACAGGTCGCGCCAGGACAATACCAGGCCACCTTGCCGATTGTTGCCTCGGATGCCAATGCTTACCGTTTCGGGTTGCTGCAAGGCGGTGGAATTAATGCAGGAGAAGCGGCCGGTGCGGGCGAGCGAACGCTGTCCTACACATGGACCGATGAGTACCGGGCGTTGCCACCGAATAATGCACTGTTACGCGAACTCAGTGAGCGCACTGGCGGTGTGTTTGCAGCAAAAGCGCAGGATATATTTGCAAATTACGATGATAGTCAACTGGTGGCGCGGCCACTGTGGCACTGGTTTGTCGCAGTGGCACTGCTGTTGTTCCTGTTGGATATCTTGCTCCGGCGCGCACCGAGTGTTGTTACATTGCCTCGCTTTAAGATGTGGTCAGCGCTGTTCAAACGGTTGCGCCGCAATCAATAGTTCACGGTCGCACGATACTGCGCGTGTGCCCGATAACAATGATCCTGGCAAAAGGAAGTCGACCATGAACATCACAAAACCTGCGATTGCGATGCTGATTGCATTGTCGGTGTTGGCACCGGCAATGCAATCTTTGGCTGCCGAACCGCACGAATGTATCCAGGTGTCTTTGAGCGACCCGGCGGGCGCCAAATTCACCAATATCTGCAATGAGATGATCAATATCATGTACTGCGTTAACAATCCGAAAAGCCCGAAATCCTGCGCGGCCGAGCGGATTGGAATCACCACCCTGGTGCCGCTGTCCTCGGAAATCGTGCCAGACTATGTCGCCACCGGAAAGGGAGACATTTATTCTGCAATCTGCGCCTATCCCACCGCCCCGGTCGGCTGGAAGCCCGGAGCGGACAGTCCGTTCACTTGTAAGAAAACCTGTGTCATGTGTTGAGTGATGACGGCGTGTGGTTGTCGGTGGCAACGAAGCGGGAGAGGTATCAGGCTTCACGGGCGATGCAAGGGCGGTTCGTTGATCAAGTGATTGCTGACTTGAAGGCCGGGATCGGCGCTTATTAGCGGAACTCAATGTGACCATGACAGACGCTGGAAGTATTGTGCAACAAGGCGAGCAGTTTCGCGACGATTTGCGCGCAGCGCGCGGTCACCTGCTTTGCGACGACCAATTGCGTGAACTGACAACCTTGAACCCGGTCAGGTCAGCAGCATCGGTGGCACAAACGGTGATCATCACTCTGGTCGTGCTTGGTGTCGCGCTGACCTGGCCTTCAGTGTGGCTGCTGGTGCCGGCGATATTCGTAATTGCGACGCAACAGCATGCGATGTTTGTTCTCGCGCACGAGGCAGCCCACTACCGATTGTTTCCAGATCGACACATCAACGACATGGTTGGCCGGCTGCTTGCCGCGCCAGCCGGCTTGTCAATGCGCGTCTATCGCGTCATACACCGATTGCACCACAATCATCTATACGGCGAGCGTGATCCGGACATCGCATTACACGGCGGTTACCCGCGTGGCAGAGGCTACTTGCTGCGCAAGTTGTCAGGCGATCTGCTCGGATTGACAGCGTGGAAAACCTATCGCTATTTTCTCGGTACGCCGGCAGCGAATGTCAGGACTGGTGTTGCACAGCGACCGCTCGATGACACATCACCTGGCTTGCGGCGAGCAGCGCAAACGGATGTTTGGCTGGTGGCAGCCGTTCAGATCGGTATGCCGTTGGGTTTAAGTATTTTGTTCGGTTGGCGAGGATTGGCAATGTATTTGTTGTTGTGGATTGTTCCGGCGGTAACGGTCCTGCAGGCGATATTGCGGCTGCGCGCAATCTGCGAGCACGGCGCGCCGACGGGGTTCGATTCGCCGTTGCGCGCGGCGCGCACCACACTGCCAGGGCCGTTGTTGCGGTTCATTCTGTTCCCGCATCATGTGAATTATCATATCGAGCATCATCTATATCCGGCCGTTCCGCACTATAATCTTCGGCGGCTGCACCAGAGTTTGGCCAAGCGCGGCATATTGAATGGCGCCGAAATTCGCAGTTTTCGCGCAACCTGGCGGCGATTGTTTGCGCCAGCGCCGGCGCAATGATCCGCAACAACATCGACGCAGTGCTGAAAGGAGAAGAGGGTTAAATGAGACAGATTTATTCGCTAGCCATCGTAGTGATGGCGTTATCCAGCGGTGCCGCAACTGCTGAGGCATTCAAGAACGAACCGGCAGACTTTCGCGGTATCGAATGGGGCGCTGCTTATGCCGATCATGCGCAAGGCCTTGATCTGGTACGTAAGGACGATGATGTTCTTGTTTACATGCGCCAGAGCGAGCGTGAAGAAGTTTCGGATCGCGACGATTACAAGAAGATCGCTTACCGTTTCTACAAGGACCAATTCAGCGCCGGCATCATTCAGACCTACGGCAATGAAGCCAAAAGAAAACTGCGCAGGTCATTGGTGGAGCAATATGGCGATCCGATCAGAGTGAGTCGTAGACAGGAATTGGACGCGTGGGATGGCGAGCGCGTGCAAATTGTGTTGTCTTGTAGCGTGACGTCTTACTGTGCAGCCGAATTCATATCCAAGGAAATGATTGCGCTGGAAGAAAAGGAAACCGGACAACCGGTTCAGGTATTGAAAAGGGACAACGACTGACGCGTGTTTCGGTAATGGACCAGCAACAGTCGAATTCGCCTGCCAATCGCACCGAGCAGGAAAATTCAGTAGCAGGAACTGCCTCGACCGGCTTCGACGTGCTCATCGTCGGTGCCGGATTTGCCGGTATGTACATGCTCCACCGCTTACGCCAGGCCGGCTTTACGGCTCTTGTTCTCGAGGCGGGAAGTGGTGTTGGCGGCACCTGGTACTGGAACCGTTATCCCGGCGCGCGTTGTGATGTTGAAAGTATGCA
>JBFKXV010000086.1:0-8268 GCA_041637935.1 Burkholderiales bacterium
ATGGCAAAGGGAAAGTTTGAGCGGACCAAGCCGCACGTAAATGTAGGCACGATTGGCCACGTGGACCATGGCAAGACGACGCTAACGGCGGCGATCACGCTGGTGCTGGCGGAGAAGTTCGGTGGTGAGACCAAGGGCTATGACCAAATTGACAATGCGCCCGAGGAGAAGGCACGCGGCATTACCATTAATACGGCGCACGTGGAGTACGAGACGCAAAACCGCCACTATGCACACGTTGACTGTCCGGGGCACGCTGACTATGTGAAGAACATGATCACCGGTGCAGCGCAGATGGACGGAGCGATTTTGGTGGTCTCGGCTGCTGATGGTCCGATGCCGCAAACGCGCGAGCACATTTTGCTCGCTCGCCAGGTGGGTGTGCCCTACATTGTGGTGTATTTGAACAAGGCGGACATGGTTGACGATGCCGAGTTGCTCGACTTGGTTGAGATGGAAGTGCGCGAGTTGCTCTCCAAGTACGAGTTTCCGGGCGATGACACGCCGATCATTGTGGGCTCGGCGCTCAAGGCGCTCGAAGGCGACAAGGGCGAGCACGGTGAGCAGTCGATCATGAAGCTCGCTGAGGCGCTCGATGCCTACATTCCGGAGCCGCAGCGAGCGCTGGACATGCCGTTTTTGATGCCGGTGGAAGACGTGTTCTCGATTTCGGGTCGCGGCACGGTGGTCACGGGCCGTGTTGAGCGTGGTGTGATCAAGGTTGGCGAAGAGATTGAGATTGTGGGTCTCAAAGACACGGTGAAGACGGTTTGCACCGGGGTGGAGATGTTTCGCAAGCTGCTCGATCAGGGTCAGGCGGGGGACAACGTGGGTATTTTGCTGCGTGGTACCAAGCGCGAAGATGTTGAGCGTGGTCAGGTGCTGGCCAAGCCGGGCAGCATTACGCCGCACACCAAGTTCGATGCCGAGGTGTATGTGCTGAGCAAGGAAGAAGGCGGGCGGCACACGCCGTTTTTCAATGGTTACCGGCCGCAGTTTTACTTTCGCACCACGGACGTGACCGGTTCGATTGAGTTGCCCAAGGGCACGGAGATGGTGATGCCTGGTGACAACATTCAGATGACGGTGAGTCTGATTCAACCGATTGCGATGGAAGAGGGCTTGCGCTTTGCCATTCGCGAGGGCGGGCGCACTGTTGGTGCCGGGGTCGTGGCCAAGGTTCTTGAGTGATTGAGTGATTGGGTGATTGAGCAATAGCAATTGATTATGTACGTGGGGCAAGAGGGAAAGGGCGCAGCGTCGCTGCTTTTTCCGGTCACCTCACTCCTCACGGGATTTCGAAATGGATAGCCAGAAGATACGAATTCGACTGAAAGCGTTTGACTATCGTCTCATCGATCAGTCAGCGGTGGAGATTGTCGAGACTGCCAAGCGCACCGGCGCGGTGGTGAAGGGCCCGGTTCCGCTGCCGACGCGAATCGAGCGATTCAACCTGCTGCGCTCGCCGCATGTCGACAAGACGTCGCGTGAACAACTCGAAATTCGCACCCATCTGCGTCTTATGGACATTATCGATCCGACGGACAAAACGGTCGATGCATTGATGAAACTGGATCTGCCCGCGGGGGTGGACGTGGAGATCAAGCTGTAACGGCGAGCGGGAGCGGCATTACGCTTCCCTGAGCCACAAAATTTGGATAACCCGGCTGGCCAATTGAAGCCAGCACCTCTGAGGAGGAAATAACAAATGACATTAGGACTTGTCGGTCGCAAGGTCGGCATGACCAGGCTTTTCACCGACACCGGTGACTCGGTGCCGGTGACGGTGCTGGACGTGTCTGGAAACCGCGTGAGCCAGATCAAAACCGAACAGACTGACGGTTATTCTGCCGTGCAGATCGCTTTCGGTACGCGCCGGCCCAATCGCATCACCAAAGCGCAGGCCGGGCATTTTGCCAAAGCCGGTGTCGAAGCCGCGCGCGGCATGCGCGAGTTCCGTGTCAGCGCTGAACAGCTCTCCGAGCTCGAGGTGGGTGGCAAGATAGGCGTGGACTTGTTCGAGGTCGGCCAACTCGTTGACGTGTCCGGAACCAGCAAGGGCAAGGGTTTCAGCGGCGCGATCAAGCGCCACAATTTCTCATCGCAACGCGCCAGCCACGGCAACTCGATTTCGCACAATGCGCCCGGTTCGACTGGCATGAACCAGGACCCGGGTCGCGTTTTTGCCGGCAAGCGCATGGCGGGCCAGCATGGTTCGGTGCGCCGCACCGTGCAGAACCTGCAGGTGGTACGGATCGATGAGCAACGCAGTCTTCTGCTGGTCAGGGGCCCGGTGCCGGGCGCCGATGGCTCCGATGTGGTGGTGTTGCCCGCGGTGAAGGCGAAAGGCTGAGCCATGGAACTGAAAATTATCAACGAAAAAGGCAAGTCGACCTCCAGCGTCAAGGCGTCAGACGAGTTGTTTGGCCGCGACTACAATGAACCGCTGGTGCATCAGATTGTAAGCGCCTACATGGCCAATGCGCGCAAGGGAACGCGGGCACAAAAAGCGCGCGGTGATATCAAACGATCCCATCGCAAGCCGTGGCGGCAAAAGGGCACCGGACGGGCGCGGGCCGGCTTTGCCGGCAGTCCGATCTGGCGTGGTGGCGCCAGAATCTTTCCGTCCAGCCCGGACGAGAACTTCAGCCACAAGATCAACCGCAAAATGTATCGCGCCGGCATGGCGTCGATTTTGTCGCAGCTGGTTCGCGAAGGACGGCTGGCAGTGGTTGACGGTTTCACCGTCGATGCGCCCAAGACCAAGCTGCTCGATCAGAAGGTCAAAGGCATGGGCATGAACAACGTGTTGATCATTACCGATGCGCCCGACCAAAACCTCTACTTGTCGTCTCGCAACCTGCCGAACGTGAATGTGGTGCAGCCGGGACAGGCCGACCCGGTGAGCCTGCTGCAATTCGACAGCACCATCATCACCAAAGCGGCTGTTTCGAAAATCGAGGAGATGTTGTCATGACGGCGCAAACGGTTAATCAGGAGCGGTTGCTCAAAGTGATTCTGGCGCCAGTGGTATCGGAGAAAAGCACCTACGTGGCCGACAAGAATGAACAAGTCATTTTTCGCGTCGCGAAGGATGCCAGCAAGCCGGAAATCAAGGCCGCGGTTGAGCTGCTGTTCAAGGTACAGGTCGAAAGCGTCCAGGTGTCAAACGTCAAGGGCAAGCAAAAACGCTTTGGTGCGCACATGGGTCGGCGGCGTCACTGGAAAAAGGCATACATCTGTCTGAAACCCGGGCAGGAAATCAACTTCGCGGCAGGGGAGACGAAGTAATGGCTTTGGTAAAACTAAAACCCACTTCGGCCGGCCGCCGCGGCGTTGTCAAGGTCGTCAATCCGGACCTTCACAAAGGACGTCCGCACCAGGCACTGGTCGAGAAGAACCCGAAGCGCGCGGGCCGCAATAGTCTCGGCCATATCACCACCCGCCATCAAGGTGGTGGGCACAAGCGACTCTACCGGGTCATTGACTTTCGCCGTAACAAGGATGGAATCACCGCCAAGGTAGAGCGCCTTGAGTACGATCCGAACCGTAGCGCCAATATTGCACTGCTATGTTACGCCGACGGCGAACGGCGCTATATCATCGCACCGAAAGACGTCAACGTCGGAGATCAACTGCTCAATGGCAGTGAGGCGCCGATCAGACCCGGCAACACTTTGCCGCTCAAAAGCATCCCGGTTGGAACCACCGTGCATTGCATCGAGTTGCGTCCTGGCAAGGGAGCGCAGCTGGCCCGCTCGGCTGGTGCGTCAGTGCAGTTGCTGGCGCGCGAAGGCGCTCACGCGCAGCTTCGCATGCGCTCTGGCGAAATCCGCAAGGTGCACGTTGAGTGCCGCGCCACCATCGGTGAGGTCGGCAATTCGGAACACAATTTGAGAAGCATTGGTAAGGCGGGTGCGATGCGCTGGCGCGGTGTGCGTCCAACCGTGCGCGGTGTGGCGATGAACCCGGTCGACCACCCGCATGGCGGTGGCGAGGGACGCACCGGCACCAAACGCGACCCGGTCAGCCCCTGGGGAACGTTTACCAAGGGCTTCAGGACCCGCAAGAACAAACGCACGCAGAACATGATTGTTCGGCGCCGTTCGAAATGAGTAAGAGGTAGACGGATATGGCACGCTCGATCAAAAAAGGCCCCTTCGTGGATCTTCACCTGCTGCAGAAGGTGGAGGCCGCGCGCGGATCCAATGACAAACGACCGATCAAGACCTGGTCGCGGCGCTCGACGGTGCTACCTGATTTCGTCGGCCTGACCATTGCCGTACATAACGGACGCCAGCACGTTCCCGTGTACGTTACCGAAAACATGGTTGGTCACAAGCTTGGCGAGTTTGCCATGACCCGGACTTTCAGGGGTCACTCGGCGGATCGCAAGGCGGTGACGGCCGTCAAGAAATAACCGCAGCGCCAGGGAGACAATGAAATGCAAACCTCCGCCATATTGCGCAGTGTAAGGCTGTCGCCCCAGAAGGGCAGGCTGGTTGCCGATCAGGTTCGCGGCCTGGCCGTGGACAAAGCGCTCAACTTACTGAAGTTCAGTCCAAAGAAGGGCGCGCGCATTATCCAGAAAGTAGTCGAATCGGCGATTGCCAATGCCGAACATAACGATGGCGCGGACATCGACGAGCTCAAGATCACCCGCATCCTTGTTGAGCAGGGGCCGGTGTTCAAGCGCTTCCGGCCGCGTGCCAAAGGCCGCGCCTCAAAGATCCTCAAACCGACCTGCCACATTTTTGTGACGGTCGGCGACGAGTCACAGGAGTAGTCATGGGACAAAAAATCAACCCGATCGGCTTTCGTCTCGCCGTGCAGCGTAACTGGACATCCCGTTGGTATTCCAACAGCAAGGGTTTTTCAGACATGCTGCTGGAAGACATCGAGGTGCGCCGATTCCTGCGCAAGCGTCTCGGACATGCTGCGGTTGCACGCGTCATAATCGAGCGGCCGGCAAAGAACGCCAAGATCACCATTCACAGCGCGCGCCCCGGAGTCGTCATCGGCAAGAAAGGTGAAGACATCGAGAATCTGCGCGGCGAACTGCAAAGATTGATGGGAGTACCGGTGCACGTCAACATCGAGGAAGTGCGCAAGCCCGAACTCGATGCCCAGTTGATTGCGGATTCGATTGCGCAACAGCTGGAAAAGCGCATCATGTTCCGCCGCGCCATGAAGCGCGCTATTCAAAATGCGATGCGCCTGGGCGCGCAGGGCATCAAGATCATGAGCGCGGGCCGCCTCAATGGCATCGAAATCGCGCGCACCGAGTGGTATCGCGAAGGCCGTGTGCCGCTGCACACGTTGCGTGCCGAAATCGACTACGGCGTGTCGGAGGCGAAGACGACTTATGGCGTGATTGGCATCAAGGTCTGGGTCTACAAGGGCGAGGTCATGGGCCGTGGCGATCAGCCAGCCGTACCTGGCAGTGCCGATACACCGGCTCCGAAGAAATCCAGAAAAGCAGGAGTGACCAATGCTGCAGCCGGCTAAAACCAAATTCCGCAAGTACCACAAGGGCCGCAACTACGGCGTTGCCACTCGTGGCGCCAAAGTCACTTTCGGCGAATTCGGCCTCAAGGCGACCAATCGTGGCCGTTTGACGGCGCGACAAATTGAAGCGGCTCGCCGCGCCATGACCCGTCATATCAAGCGTGGTGGCCGCATCTGGATTCGCATCTTTCCGGACAAGCCGGTTTCGCAAAAGCCGGCCGAAGTGCGTATGGGTAATGGCAAGGGCAATCCGGAATTCTGGGTTGCCGAGATTCAGCCGGGAAAAGTTCTCTACGAAATGGATGGTGTGCAAGAAGACGTAGCGCGCGAGGCGTTCCGCCTGGCAGCGGCGAAACTGCCTCTGCGTACCGTTTTCGTGCAACGTCACCTGGGGTAAGCAATGAAAGCGAGCGAACTCAGAAACAAAAGTGAAGCCGATCTGAGCAAAGAGCTCAACGAGCTGCTCAAGGCCCAATTCTCGTTGCGTATGCAGATCGCCACGCAGCAGCTGACGAACACCAGCGAGCTAGGCAAAGTGCGCCGTGACATTGCCCGGGTGCGCACTGTGATGACAGAAAAGGCAGGTAAGGCATGAGTGAAACGACGAAGACTCCGACCCGGCGACGGCTTACCGGCCTGGTTGTCGGTGACAAAATGGACAAGACGGTTACGGTGCGGGTAGATCGCATGGTGCGCCACCCCTTGTATGGCAAGTTTGTGCGCCGTACCACCAAGTATCACGCGCACGATGAGGCTAATGAGTGCCATACCGGTGACACCGTGCTGATCGAGGAAAGCCGGCCCATTTCCAAGAGCAAGGCGTGGAAAGTTGCGCGGCTGCTGGAGCGGGCGACGCAAGTTTGAGCCTCTTGCGGGGGTAGCTAAATACACGTAACATTGCGCGTTTTATCCGGGGCACGGCCTAACCGCTGTTAGGCCATCATTCCAGGCGTCCCGGCGGTCCGGGGCAAGGGCCCGGATTTAATGACCCGAGCGGGTCCCAAAACTGGTTCGCCGCCTTACGGCACTGGCGGGCAAAGTTGGAACGAGGTTAACTATATGATTCAAATGCAATCTCGGCTCAAGGTGGCCGACAACACCGGTGCACGCTCGGTCATGTGCATCAAGGTACTCGGCGGCTCAAAGCGCCGTTATGCCGGGGTTGGTGACGTCATCAAAGTCAGCGTCAAGGACGCCGCACCGCGTGGTCGCGTGAAAAAGGGCGAAATATACAACGCTGTGGTGGTGCGCACTGCTAACGGCGTGCGTCGTCAGGACGGCTCGCGAATAAAATTCGACTCAAACGCTGCGGTGTTACTCAACAACAAGCTTGAGCCCATTGGTACCCGCATCTTCGGGCCGGTAACGCGCGAACTTCGGACCGAACGGTTCATGAAGATCGTGTCTCTGGCACCCGAGGTTCTTTGAGGAGTTTGGGAATGCGCAAGATTCGCAAAGGCGATCAGGTGGTGGTTCGTACCGGCAAGGATCGTGGCAAACGAGGCACTGTGCTGCGGCTCGTCGGTGACGACCGCGTTTTGGTCGAGGGCGCCAACCGTGCGAAGAAACACGAGAAACCCAACCCGATGAAGGGTACGGCAGGTGGCATCGTTGACCGGGAAATGCCGATCCACATATCCAATGTCGCGGTATTCAACCCGGCCACGCAAAAAGGTGATCGTGTGCGCATCAAGACGCTCGACGATGGCCGCAAGGTACGGATTTTCCGGTCCAACGGCGAGATGCTGGACGCATAACAGGAAAACGGTGCAAGAGGGATTTATGGCCAAGCAGGAAGCAGCAGTCAAGAAAGAGGCGCCCAAGAAAGAGGCACCCAAGAAAGACGCATCCAAGAAAGACGCACCCAAAAAACCGGTGCCGGTGCCGCGGCTGGCTGAACAGTATCAGAAGGAAATCGTGCCCGGGCTGATCGAGCAGTTCGGCTACAAAAGCGTGATGGAGGTGCCGCGTCTTGAGAAGATCGTGCTCAACATGGGTGTTGGTGAGGCGGTTAATGACAAGAAGATTCTCGAGAACGCGGTCGGCGACCTGACTCTGATAGCAGGCCAGAAACCGGTCATCACCAAAGCGCGCAAGTCGATTGCGGGATTCAAGATTCGCACCGGCTACCCGATTGGCTGCAAGGTTACCCTGCGCCACATACGGATGTACGAGTTCCTCGACCGGTTGATTAGCGTCGCTATTCCCCGTGTGCGTGATTTTCGCGGTATCTCGGCCCGCGCGTTTGACGGCAGGGGAAATTTCAACATGGGTGTCAAGGAACAGATCATTTTCCCGGAAGTCGAGTACGACAAGATTGATGCCCTGCGAGGGCTCAACGTCACCATCGCAACGAGTGCGAAGACCGATGAGGAAGCGCGCGCGCTTCTGGCGGCTTTTCGCTTCCCCTTCAGGAACTGAGGTAGTCATGGCAAAGAAGTCTCTTATCAATCGTGAGAATCGTCGCCGCAAGACGGTGGCTAAATTCGCTGCCAGGCGTGGCGAATTGGTAGCGGTCCTCAAGAGCAGCAGCGCTTCCGAGGAAGAGAAGGTAGTGGCCCGCGAAAAGCTGCAGAAACTGCCGCGCAATGCCAGTCCGGTTCGTCTGCGCAACAGATGCGCGTTGACCGGTCGCCCACGCGGTGTATTCAAGAAGTTCGGTTTGGCGCGAAGCAAGCTGCGCGAGATCGCCATGCGCGGTGAAATACCCGGCGTAATCAAGGCGAGTTGGTAGGAGATACTAGAACATGAGCATGAGTG
>JBFKXV010000087.1:0-8257 GCA_041637935.1 Burkholderiales bacterium
CAAATCGAAATGTGGGCCCGGCGCGCCGAACTGGAGATGGGTTTGCAAGTCATGCAGGTGTTCGCCAATCTGCATCCGTTCTGGGAGGGACGCATCAAACAATTCAAGGATTACGGCGAACAGGCACGGGAGAAGCTGTTGCAACGCATGGACTGGCTCAATGGCGAGCTCGGAAACCGCGCCCCCGAAGATCGCCAGTTTCTCGTCGCAGGACGCTACACCATTGCCGACATTATCCTGCAGTGCGCACTGATCGTTGGCAAAGCCTGCCAGGTGCGGATTCCGGAACAGCACGAACACCTGGCGAACTGGTTCGCCGGCGTCACCTCGCGCCCGAGCGCGCGCGCTTAAAACACTGTAGCGGCGAGAACGAGCAATCCCGGCCGCCAATACGTCTCATCAAAGCACAAGCAGGCTGTTGAAAAACGTCGCGAGCGGCCTTCAGCCGGGTGCGTCAGGAGCGCAGGAACCGGAGTGTACATAGGAAGTACATTAGGGCGAGAGCGGAATTGGCGCGGCACTGCCGTGCCCGCTCGCAGCGCCCGGGAACTATGTTGCCGGGCCGGACCGCCGTAGGCGGACGAGCACCGGTTCGATCGAAACAGGCGCAAGCCCGGATCAAGGTCGCGCAGTAGTTTTTCAACAGCCTGCTAGCCGGTAATCGCAGCGCCAATCGCTTTGGCCGACTGGTAGGCGCCCCACAGCGACAAAACGAACAATCCGGCCATGAGGCTGTTCTCCCACACCTTGTTGCGATAGGCCTCACCTATGTAGCTTTTGCGCGCGGTGATGTACCACAGACTGGCGGATAAAAGCGGTAGAACCATGACCGTTCCGGCATTGGCAACGACAGTGAGAAACACAAAACCCGGCATGCCAGGCAGACTCCAGATCAATGGAGAAAACAAAGCCCAGGCAACGACGGTTCGATAAACCGATAGCTGACTGAACAGTCCGCGGCGCGCCGGCAATGGATTCGACGCACGCGATACATTGACCACGTCCACGCATAACAGACCGTAGCCGGTTGCGCTGCCGATTACCGAACTGTACAGCGCAGCGAATACACCGAGATAAAAAATCGGCCCGCCAAGTGCGCCCAACGCGATCGTGAGCAGACCCGCCAGATCATCGATATCTTTCAGCGTGATTCCGCGCGGATTGAGCACCTCGGCACCGATAGTCCACACGGAAAGATTCAGAATCACCAGCACCAGCGTGCCAAACGCCAGATCGTAAGTCTGCAAGCGCCTGAACTTCGGTCCGCTCCAGCCTTTTTGTTTCATGAAATACGGATACAGCAGATTCGAAATCGAACCGCCGACGGCGCCAACCAGCGAAAGAATCACCAGCAACGCACTGAATTGTCCGGTCTGTTCGGGCACATCAAACAGCAGCGCTCCCTTTATAGCGGCAACGGGATCGGGGCCGCTCCACACCGCGACACCGAGCAGCGACACACTGAGCATGATGAGAAAACCGTAGAAGATGATCTCGACATGCCGGTAGCCTCCCCGATACAGGAACGCTGCCGCGACGCAGACCCAGAGTACCGACCATGCCCCCGCTGGCAGTAAGCCAAGCAACCGGGCCGACGCCTCTCCTGTGCCTTTGACCATGTAAGACCCGTAAAAGTGAACGAACATGAGTCCGATCACTCCGACGATCCACGGCAGCCAGGGATGAATGCGCCGCAAGCCGGCCATGACGCTCTCACCATGCTGATTGCACAGCTGATACTTGGCGATGATGGAAACAAAGGCGAAGCGAACGAACAAGGCAATGACCATCGCCCACATGAGGCTGTAGCCGTAATGTCCGCCGGCAACGGCCGAGTCGACCATATCGCCGGCGCCTAACCAGGTCAGTGCGACGACGATGCCCGGCCCCATCGAGCGCAGGTATTGCGAGAAGCTGCGCGGAACCGTGGCTGGCGTGTCAGGCTTATCCATCAGGACATGCTAACAGCCGTCATCACGCGACATGTCGCAAAACGCGCAGCACGATGGTGTGAAGTACCGGGCGCATGCTTACAACGCCCGTTATCGCAGGCGATTCAGCGCGGCCGTCAAACTGGCCGCGTGCCCTTCAGCAGTACTCTTTGATGAACGCGCCGCTCTCCGACCGGAAAATCAGTGTTGACCGAATGGATCAGGCAACGGTTGTCCCACAACAAGATGTCGCCGGTTCGCCATTGATGATCGTAACGGTACTTTGGCTGGGTGAAGTGTGCGTACAACCAGTCGAGCAACTCATCGCTTTGTTTTCGATCCATCCCGGCGATGTGATCGGTGCGATTGGGATTGAAGTAGATCGCTTTCCTGCCGGTATCATCGTGTGTGCGGATCAACGGGTGCACCACGTCCGGTGTTTCCCGTTTCTCGACGTCAGTGCGTGCCTGAGCACGCGCCGGCGCGCGCATGGTGTCGTAACCGTGCACGGCTTCAAGTCCGCTCAAGCGTTGCTTCATGTCGTCACTGAGATCGTCATAAGCCTTGCGTGTGTTGCAAAAACGCGTTTCGCCGCCACTGGACGGCTGGAACAGCACCTGCAACATGGTGGCCTTGGCCGGAATTTCGAAATACGAATCATCGGTATGCCAACCCGACAGGCGGACCAAAGCGAGATCGTCAGGTTTGTCTTGTTCCGACTTGTAAGTGCTTTCAAGAACCGATACCTCCGGCACTTCGTCCACGCGCTGATGGCGCAACAGCTGCAATTGCGGTTCACCAAAATATCGCGCCACGCGGGAGAAATCTGCGGGTGTGAGCGGCTGGCTGCGGAAACACAGCAGATGACTCTCGAGAAACGCCGCCCGCACTGCCGCCAGGTCAGACGCTCCGACCGGACCGGTTAGATCAAGACCTACGATCTCGGCGCCCAGTGCGTCGCTCAAAGGACTGATCCGAAGACGTGAATCAGCGCTGGTTTGGTTGCTGTCGAGGACGCTGCTGTCAGTTGTCATGGCCATTCTCCCGCGACGGTCTCGTCAATGGTGCTGGCAATGTCCGAAAGATGAGGGATGAAGGCGTTCGGACGAACCGCTCGCAAATCCAACACTGCATCATAGCAAAGTCAGGCGCACCCCGACACGCCGCAAGGCAGCGAAACGAGCGTTGGCAGGGCTATAATTTTGCTGGAACGAAAACCCCAAAAAGCGGCCATAGGTGTGCTGCGTAAATGTTTGCTCGCAGATCGGAAAAGGGCGCAGAATCCGAGGGTAACGCGTCCCGGCCGGAACAGCCCTGTCACCGGTAAAGTCGCATAAATACAAGCAAGCACGGGCAAGACGGGAGGAGAAATATGCACGATCTGGTCATCGACAACGCACAAGTCATTGATGGTCTCGGCGGACCGGCCCAAGCCGGCGGCGTCGCCGTGACCGGCGGTCGCATTGTCGCCGTCGGCAAGAATCTCGGACCGGCACGGGAAACTGTCGACGCCCACGGGAAAGTCGTGGCGCCGGGCATCATTGATTTGCACACGCATTACGACGCGCAACTGACCTGGGACGCTTTCGCAACACCGTCCCCTAACAACGGCGTAACCACCGTCGTCATTGGCAACTGCGGCTTCACCATTGCACCAAGCAAGCCGGAACACCGCGATCTGAACGCACGCAATCTCGCAGTCGTCGAAGGTATGCCACTCGAAGCATTACAAAGCGGCATCGACTGGGATTTCGAGACCTATCCCGAGTACCTCGACTGCCTGGAGCGCAAAGGCATGGTGCCGAATGTGGCTTCGTTCTGCGGGCACTCATCGGTTCGTGTCAACGTGATGGGTGAGGACGCGATGAAACGCGCCGCCACGCCGGCTGAAGTCGGGCAGATGAAAAAGATAGTGCTCGAAGCGCTTGACGCCGGCGCCGTCGGCTTCGCCACGTCGACACTGGAGCAACACAACGGCATTAATGGCACGCCGATGCCATCGCGATTTGCCGACGAACACGAAATGAGGGAACTGACCGGCACGATCGGCGAAAAAGGCAAAGGCGTATTCATGCTCACCAAGGGTATGACCAGTTCCGTGCCGTGGCTGGAGCAAATTTCGGAGCGAACCGGGCGCCCGGTGATGATCTGTGCCATGTTCAGTGACCCAAACGACCCGCAACGCGTTGATCGTGAATTTCACGAAATCAGCGAAGCACGTCAGCGCGGTCACGAATTGTGGGGACAGGTGGCGAGTTATCCGCTCGGAATGGAATTCACTTTGGCTTTGCCGTATCCGCTGCACGCATTGCTTTCGTGGCGCCCCGCCATGGAAGCGATCGGCACACCCCGTTATCTGGAATTGTTCGCCGACAAATCGTTTCGTGAGGCAGTCAAGGCCGAAGCACGCACCACCAGCGTGCCGGTGCGATTTTCCTATCACTCGTTCAGGCTGATGCGGGTGCAGGAAGTTGCCGACCCGAAGTTCGCCGACCTGGTTGGCAAACCGGTGATCGATCTTGCCAAACAAGCGGGCAAAGATCCGTTCGACTGGTGGCTCGATCACGCGCTCGAGGGTGGCATCGACACCATGTTCGACTGCAAGCTGTTCAACATTGACGATGATCATGTGCGTGACTTGCTGCTGAACCCGTACGCCGCACTCGGACTGGGCGATGCCGGCGCACATTTGTCATTTCTGTGCGACGCGGGATTCGGGCTGCATCTGCTGGGTCACTGGGTGCGCGAACGTGGTGACCTGACACTTGAACAGGCGGTGCAGATGCTGACCAGCCGGCTGGCCGATGCCTATCGAATTCCTGACCGTGGACGCCTGGTTGCCGGAGCGCACGCAGACATCATGATGTTTGATCCGGATAGCGTCGGGCGCGGCGAGAAACATCACGTTGCGGACCTTCCCGCCGGTGCCTCGCGTGTCGACATTCCACCCAAAGGCGTTGCCGGCGTGTGGGTCAATGGCCAGCGCGTTGTCGACGACAAAGGTCGCGTTACTGACTGCGGTAAACCCGGCAAACTGATACGCCAGTTTGCTGCATGACGCGGTTTTCTCGCATAACGCGGTGGCTGAACAGCGATGAGTGCGCCTGTCGATTGCGTCGGCATCGGGTTTTGTTTCCGGCAGAAAAGCCAGCAACGAGTCAACAGCGCTGCAGCGACCTGCCGTAAGCAAACAGACACACCGCAGCGACTAATCAATATACCTATGGTCATTCGCGAACGCTGGCTCGCGCTCATAGCGCTGTTCGCTTCACTGCTATTGGTATCACCGGTCGCAGCCGAAACGATTACCTTCAAAGTCGACATCGAAGCGCCCGACAATCTGGCCGCGGTGCTGCGGGACAATCTCGACATTATCAGTTGGGCCGGACGCGACGACGTCAACGAAGAGCAGATACGCCAGCTCGTCAAGACAGCGCCGGATCAGGCGCGCCGGCTGCTCGAAACCGAAGGTTATTTTTCCGCCAAGGCGCAGGCGCGTATCGATCGCCAACAACCGGAGTGGGTGGTGAAATTACGCATCGAACCCGGCGAGCCGACCCGGATCGTGTCGGTCGACTTCAGTATCACAGGTGCGATCGAAGGCGATCCTGACCGGGAGCAACGCATTGCTTCGGCGCGAGCGGCATTCAATCTCAAAGAGGGTGCAATTTTCCGGCAACGGGATTGGACCGCCGGCAAGGAAGGCGCAACACACAGCCTGCATCGAAAACTCTACGCGGCTGCACGCGTGACCAACAGCCGGGCAGAAATCGATCCCAACGGGCTGACAGCGAACTTGACAGTCGAGATCGACAGCGGACCGCCTTTCACCTTCGGCGAGCTTGAGGTAAACGGCTTGCAGCGCTATCCAGTCAGCATCGTTCGCAACCTGAGTCCGATCAAGCCGGGCGACCCTTATGACGAAGAACAGTTATTGCGATTTCAAAAACGCCTTCTGGTCAGCGGCCGGTTCGCAAGCGCCGTCGCATTCGCCGGCAGTGATCCGCAACAGGCAAACGCGACACCGGTTACCGTCAATGTCGTTGAGACGCAGGCGCGCACCGTCGAATTCGGTATCGGCCTGAGCACCGACCGCGGACCGAGAGGGCTCGTTGGTTACACCGATCAGAACACGTTTGACCGCGCAATACAGCTCGACAGCCGGGTGCAGGTCGATCGGCTCAGCCAGCAGGCGGTCGCCGGGCTGACACTGCCGCGCAACGAAAAAGGCTGGCGCTACGGACTCGAAGGCGGTTTGAAACTGCAGGACATCCAGAATGAAGAGCGCAGTAACTGGAACATCACCGGTGCGCACACCTTTCTCATCGAGGAGTACCAATCGCAGCAGTCGCTGCAGTTGCTGGCGGAGAACACGCGCCTCGCCGACAACACCGAAGACAACGTTCTCGCCTTGTATCTCGCCCAAAAGTGGAGCTGGAACAAACTAAACGATCTGCTCGCGCCGCGCGAGGGAAGCTTTGTGGGGCTGGAAGTTGGCGGCGCCAGTGAGGAGATCGTCTCAGACGCGTCATTTGGCCGTGTTGTCGGAAAAGTATCGTACTTTCTGCCGGTCAAGACATTTGGCACAGTCGCAGCGCGTCTGGAAGCGGGCGCGGTCATTTCCGACAATCGCGAAAACATTCCGTCCGAGTACCTGTTTCGCACCGGTGGCGACACCACAGTGCGTGGTTATGAGTACCAAAGTCTCGGCATACTCGAGGGCGGCGCGATCGTCGGCGGCCGTTACCTGCTGGTTGGCAGCATCGAGTACATCCAGTGGTTCACGCAACAGTGGGGCGCGGCCGTGTTCTACGACGTCGGAAACGCGGTTGACAAGAAGTCCGATTTCGAAGCGGTAGCGGGCTACGGTGTCGGCGCACGCTGGTACAGCCCGGTCGGCGCGCTCAATCTCGACATCGCCTACGGCGAGGAAGTCGACGAATACCGGATTCACTTCACCGCCGGTTTCGTGTTCCGATGAACGTCAGGCGCGTTTTCCTCTGGCTGGGCGCCAGCATTGTGGCACTGTTGCTGGCAGCAGCGGTTGTTCTCTACTGGGCCAGCCGCAGCGAAACGCTGCTGCGCTGGGGTATCGACCGCTTTGCGCCATCACTGCCCTGCACGCTCACGGTCGAAGGGCTGCAAGGCGGTCTATTCAAACCAGTTCGGGTCGAGTACCTCGCATGTGAAAACGCTGACTTCCATCTCGAGGCGCGCAGCATCGCATTGGACTGGTCGGCATGGCCACTCGCCGCCCGGCAGCTCGATATCAGCCGCTTGAATATCGAAGCGCTGCAATACACTATTAAGATTGACCCGGCCAAGATCGACCCGGACCAAACGACCCGGTCGACGCCACCGCAACAGCTCGAGCTGCCAATCGATATTGATGTTGACTCGATTGAAATCGCCACGCTGATAACCAAGCGCGGCGAACGCGCGACCAAGTTGCGCACCATCGATGCCGCCTATCACGCCGACAAGCGCGCCCACCAGGTGATATTGCGCAACCTCGAGTACCAGTCGGGCCGCATTGCCGGCGAAGCAAATATCAGCACGGCAGCACCTTTGCCATTGACAGCAAAGTTTTCGCTGGTCACCGAGCACGGCGAGGGTCCGCCGCTGACCGCGGACATTGCGCTGACCGGGCAACTGCAAAGCATATCGGCGTCGATTAACGCATCCATGGGCGAGCAGCGGGCATCGGCAACCGTAGGGCTTTTACCCTTCGACCCACTACCGGTCAGATCGGTCACGGCACGGGCCTCCGGCGTCGATCTCGCAACTTTCGACCGGCGACTTCCTCACACCGAACTGGTAGCGACACTGGACGCCAAGTCGGCCGACGGTTCGGTCCTGACCGGCCAGCTGTATGCCGAAAACGCGATCGCAGGGCCACTCGATCAGCAAAAACTGCCACTGCGTGGCCTCGACACGCGCTTCGATCTCGATCCGTCATCACTGCAGCTGTCGGAACTGGCACTCGATTTGGGTGCAGCGGGAGGTGCGAACGGCGCGGCCCGGCTCGCAGCAGATCGGACGAATTTGCGGCTGGAGGTCACGGAACTCGATCTGCGGGCGGTACGCAGTAATCTGCGTCAAACGAAACTCAACGGAATCCTTGCGGCCGAGCAGCACGACGTTGTTCAACTGGTCCGCTTCGACCTTCGCCAGGCGGACCTTCAATTCGAAGGTGCGGCCGAGATCAGCGAGCAGCGTGTTCTCGTTGAACGGCTGATTGCCAGTTCGGGCGCTGCACAGGTACGCGCCAGTGCCACGCTGGATCGTGACGAGCGGCTGGGCTTTTCGCTCGATGGTACGCTCAG
>JBFKXV010000088.1:0-8200 GCA_041637935.1 Burkholderiales bacterium
GCCCGAAGTCGTTCGCGTCATCCGCCTGAAATCCTGACGCCGCAGACCACACTGCGTTTGATCTTGGTCAAGCAGCTTGGCGCGATCCTTTTATAATCACTAAATACCGTTTCATCAGACAATCAAAATGAAGCGCATTCTCGTATTCATCGCACTGATCGCGCTCGGTTTTACTGGGTTCTCGTTAGCCGCGGAAGACGATTTCGAGATCGAGTATGAGCGCCAGGAATCGCTGGAAATTCCGGGTTTAACGGCCGGTTGCCACGTCTGCGAGTGGCGCCCCAAACTCAACCAAAAGCCGGCTGCCGAGCAATGCGGCCTGAACGACGCTGGCGACCCGATCATCGGCTTGTTCGAGTGCGGTTTTTCGCAGGACTGCGAGCGAGTCTGCAATCTCCTCAGCTGCGGCGAGAGCTGACAGCAAGGAGACAAACCGGCGCGGCCGTCACGCCTGACGCTGCCTAAGGGGTCAATCCGGCGCTCTACCAACCCCTTCCCGCCAGGTAACCAAGTCGTCTCCGATCGGAGACGGAAAACTCCGCTTTCACTTGCCTGGCGTTGGGTGTTCTTACACAACCAATTGATAAATGGAATTTAATTGTCCGTGGCACGGCAGTTGCCATACAAGCTACAGACGCGCTAAGCACGTAACGCCAGCGCGCGCCCAGCCAACGGAGGAATGAACATGCTTGATCCCGTTACCAGTTTCCAGCATCGACCGATGCGTACCTTGAGCAGCGTTTTGCAGGAAGGCGTGCAGACACTGTTCGAGCTTTCGATCGTATCGCTCCTGTTATTGGGCATCATTGGCTTCGTTTTCAAGGCGTTCGGTGCCAACGGCCTGGTACTGCGGCTGCTGCAAACCGCCTGGGAGAGCGGTCCGGCGTACCTGCTGTTCGTCACAGTCGCGTTAGTGATCAGCCTCGTCAGCCTGAAGCGCTTCTTCTACCGGCGTCCGGCAGCAATTGGCCGCGGCGGTGATGCGCTGGTTTTCGGCTTTCTCGCATTGGGCGCGTTCTTCGGCCTGCGGCTGATCACCACAGGCGGATTCTGACTGCTCTCAGGTTGCGGCATAGGGCGGTTGTCGCCCATCGCCGACATGAGATTTATTATTTAAAACAGATATTTAATTGCCGCGCTCTGTTCCACGTCGCTCACCGACGACTGAACGCGCCGGTTGGATCGAATCGCGTATTCATCGAATCGGACAATGACTGAATCGGTTGCTTCCTCCCACCCAGCGCCTGTCCCGGGCGCATGAAAAGAAAGGCCGCAGAAATGCGGCCTTTCTTTCTTTTTCGTCTTGCGTCTGCCGGCCAGCGCTTTGCCTCAGGGGCGCTTCATGCGACAGGACGTCGACAAAGCCGTGTCAGCCGCTTCGATACGGAAGTCCGTTTTCGGTCCCATGCCGGTCCGCTCAACGTCATACTTCACGCCTTCGCCCAGTTTCTTCAGTGTTGACACATATAACGGCTGAAGCAGCTGATGATTATCCTCGCGCACCCAGACTTCACCGGTGATGCCCTGGTAACGCGCGCCCTCGAGGGCGAGCGCGATCGCCAGCGGGTCGGTTGTGGCGGTTTTCTCGATTGCCTGAACCAGCAGTTCCATGGCGTGCTGCAGCGTCAGGAAGAAGAAGTCATCGTTGGCGTCTGGAAATCGCGCCCGGTAGCGCTCGACCAGACTATCCGATTCCTCGCCACCGACGTTGACATGCCACATCGTCACCTGTTTGACGCGGTCGATACCGGCGTCACCGATCGCTGCAGGCCCACCGACTACACCCGCGTAATACGTGTAGTAGTCCACTTTCAGACCGGCATCACGCCCGGCGCGAACCAATAGCGCCAAGTCCGCCCCCCAGTTCCCGGTGATCACCGTGTCGGCACCCGAGGCGTTGATTTTCGCAATGTATGGCGCGAAATCCTTGATCTTGCCCAATGGATGCAAATCGTCACCGACGATCTCGATGTCAGGGCGTTTGCTGGTGAGCATGGCACGTGCAGCCTTGGTGACGGCGTGACCGAAAGCGTAATCCTGGTTGATCAGATAAATTTTCTTGATCGATGGCTTTGCCTTCATCATATCGGTCAGGGCCTGCATCTTCATATCCGCGTCGGCGTCGAAACGGAAATGCCAGAAGTTGCAGCGGTCATTGGTCAACGCCGGATCAACTGCAGCATAGTTGAAGTAAATCATCGCTGAATCCGGATTGCGTTCGTTGTGCTTTGCCACTGCGTCGGTGAGTGCCCCGGCGACCGCCGAGGAATTACCCTGGAACATGAACTTGACGTCCTGGTCGACCAATTGCCGGAAGGCGATCAGTGACTCCTGCGGATTGGCCTTGCCATCGAGCGGCACAATTTCAAACTCCCTGCCGCCCATTACACCGCCGCGGCGATTGATCTCCTCGACAACCAGTTGCAGTTCACGCAAACCGTGTGCGCCGACATTGGCAAACGGTCCGGAAAGCGGATCGATATAGCCAATCTTTATGGTGTCTTCGGTTTGCTGGCAGCCGAGCGACAGCGACAACGTGATAGCCATTGCGACGGCACCCAGAAATTTTCTGATCCTCATCATCTCCTCCTGATCGGACACATGGCCCGCTGATGTGCAGCAGCAGTACGTCACTGCCATTTGAATATCGCTGTTAAATGGTTACGGTGCGGGTTAGTTACGGTACTGGTTATTTACGGTGTCTTATTAATACGGTGTCTTATTAATACGGTGCCTTATTGATCGCGCCGCCTGACTGGGTTCGACAGCTCGCCCAGACCGCTGATTCGGCACTGTGCTACATCGCCATCCTCTATCACGACCGCACCAGGCGTTCCGGTGCTAATGATATCGCCAGGGAACAGCGTCGCCACATGCGAGTGGAACGCCACCAGATACAACGGCGGGAATGCCATATTCGAAACGACGTTCTCCCGGTGCAGCTTGTTGTTTTTCCAGGTCGCCACTTTGAGTCCGAGCAAGTCCGGCACTTCGTCGACCGTGATCAGTTCCGGTCCGAAAGAAAAGAACGTGTCGAAGTTCTTTGAACGCGTGAGAAAGCGCGGGTTCTTCTGCAAAATATCTTCGGCAGTCATATCGATGATCAGACAGTAGCCGGCGATATACGACTGTGCCTGCTGCTCCGAAACGCGGCGGCAGGTTTTGCCGATAATGACGCCGATCTCCGCCTCTGCGGTGACGCGTTGCGACTGTTGTGGCAGTTCGATCACGTCTCCAGGGCCGATAATCGTATTGTCGCACTTCATAAACGACGCTGGCTCGGTTGGAAAGGGCGCATCGAGATCGGCGGCGTGGTCACGGTAGTTCAGTCCGATACCGAGAATCTTTCGCGGACGCCGGTACAGCGGCCCGAATTTCACTGTGTCTGCCGCCAGCTTGTTAGGCGTCGCTTCGGCATCACGCACAATTGCGCTCGACAAGCCTCGCTCGAGCATAGCTTGAAGATCTGTCGCCCAGGCCTTGCCCAAATGGGCATTGATTGTGGAAACCGGGACAATGCCATCCGCCGTCACGACGGCCGCTTGCTCCCCCGCTTGCGTGATGATCGTGCATAGCCGCATGAATTTTGCTCTCCTACAGTAGCATGGCAGCGCCCTGCCAAGCTGAGATCGTTGTTGACCTGCCGGCAAACACGGTTTGCGCAGACCTTTTCCTGCTGCCAATGCCTCCGATCAATCCGCGCACCTCGGTTGCCGGCGCGAGCCAAACAACATAATCTTGATTATCGTTAAATTCGTAACCTGAAACCAATTGGCGCCGATTGATCGCTGGACCAAACGGCCGATTGAGAGCAGCGTTGTGTTCGAGAGACAAAGATGACCTACGACAGATCAATTCGCATGTTTGACGAGGCTCACGCGCCCGCAAAGCTTGACCAGCTAAGAGCCGAGGGAAACATGCATAAAGGCAAGTTTCTCAGTAAAGACCTCTTTCACTCCTATTACCTGCAAATGAAGACGATCTTTGATCTGTCGGTTGACTCGGTTCTCGAAGTCGGGCCGGGTGAGCAATTCGTCGCTGATTACATGAGAACACTGGGCATCACCTACGACACGCTCGATTCCGACCAGGCGAGCAGTCCAACAATTCTGAGTGATCTGCGCGATTGGCTTCCAACTGAACCACGTTGGGATGTTGTCTCGGCGTTCCAGGTCCTGGAGCACATGCCATTTGCCGAATTTGAGGACAACGTTGACAAGTTGGCATCCGCGTCAAAGAAGTACGTATTTATCAGTTTGCCGTACCATTGTTTCGGAATGAGAGTAAAGCTGTTCACTTCCCTCGGTCAGCGAAAACGCTATCTGATGGACTTTGGCCTTCATTTACCCACCTTCTTCAAAAACCGAAGGTACAGAAAAGAGTACATGGATGAGTTCCCGTTTGCGGTGCACTTTTGGGAACTGGGAAGAAAGACGTTTTCAAAGCGCAGAGCTGAAAGGGTATTCGAAAATTTGCAACTGAAAATCCGGTCGAAATTTCACTCAGAGAATCCATACCACTACTTCTACCTGCTGGAAAAATAACATTGCATTGCTCACCGCAGCGCACCGATAACCACGCCCCGCAAAGCGCGGTTTTAGATGCAGGTCACGGAGTTCAAAGAAGCTTCCTTGCTGGAGATTCTGGTATAAACACGGCGGCACCAGCGACTCTGTCACGTAAAGAAAAAGCCTTACGGTAGCTGCCCGCAAGGCTTTGTTCCACTGCCGGAATCCTGGTAGGCGGTCGGGGGCTCGAACCCCGGACCAACGGATTAAAAGTCCGCTGCTCTACCAACTGAGCTAACCGCCCAAAAAAAGACGCGCATTGTAGCGGTTGGCCGCTTTCACGGTCAACCAAGCTCCCGCCGTTGCTCCCCGCGGAGCGCAGCGCCCAGTCAGACATACACCGTCGGATCGACAATGCCAGCATCCTCGAAGCCCTTGCGGCGGATTCGACATGAATCACACCGGCCGCATGCCAGCCCGCCACTGCGCGGCTGGTAACAGGACAGCGTGAGCGAGAAATCGACCCCCGCATCGACGCCACGCTGGATAATTTGCGCTTTGGTCAAATTCACCAACGGCGCGTGAATCTGCAACCGCACGCCTTCAACGCCCGCTTTGGTCGCCAGGTTGGCCATCGCCTCGTAGGCCTTCAGGAATTCGGGTCGGCAATCAGGATAGCCCGAGTAGTCAACCGCGTTTGCACCAATGAAAACATCTTTGCTATCGAGCACTTCTGCCCAGGCAAGTGCAAGCGATAGCATGATGGTGTTGCGCGCAGGTACGTAGGTCGACGGTATGCCGGAGGATGGCGATGTCGGAACCGGGATCGTCTCGTCAGTCAGTGCCGAGCCACCAAACGCCGAGAGATCGAGCTTGATGACTTTGTGCTCGTGCGCACCGAGCGTCGAGGCAACGCGTGCAGCGGCTTGTAGCTCGGCGCGATGGCGTTGCCCGTAATCAACCGACAACGCATAACAGTCAAACCCCGACTGACGCGCGAGTGCCAACGTTGTAGCGGAATCAAGTCCACCGGAAACGAGTACGACCGCCGCTTTCATCAGAGGATCCCAAAAATCATCCGTCGTTTGCACCGACCCGGACAAGTGTGTCGGGCAAAAGTACTGGATGCAACACGCACTCTGTCGCAATCGGAGCAGTACTGAAAATCATGCACCGGACACGGGTGTGAAACCGATTACGGCAGGCGCTGCAGTCGTTCCTGCGCGTTCTTGGCTGCCCGCGAGTCAGGATAGGTCGCGATCAACTTCTGCCACGTATCACGCGCGCCAGAAACGTCTTCCAGCCCGACCAATGCGCTGCCCATATTGAGCATTGCATCGGCGGCCTTGGCACTGTTCGGGTATTTCGCGATCAATTGCTTCTGTGCGTCGATTGCATTGCGGTATGCACGCAACTGATAATACGAATCGCCGGTCCAGTACTGCGCATTCACCGCCAGCGGGTGCTGCGGATACTGCTGTGCGATGCGCTGGAACGCGGCAATTGCTTCCTGGTAGTCGCCGCTGCGGTACTTCGCCATCGCCGCTTCATAGGCGCGCAGTACCGCCAAATTTGTGGTCTGGTCATCTGGCGGCACGGATGTCACCGGCGGCGGTACGGAAGAACCTGCTGCGGCTGCCCGTTCCAGACTCTCAATACGCGCCTGCAATTCCGCTAGCGTGCCAGCGGAGCGCTTCGATTCGCTGAGTATGTCCGTGTTGGATGACTCGAGACGGCGCAAGCGCGTGTCGAGATCAAGGTACATGTCTCGTTGGCGTTTCTCGGCATTGAGGATGCTATTGCTCAGCTCCTCGACCTTACCGCGCAGCTTGTTCAACTCGCGGTTCAAGCCATCGAGTTGATTCATCAGCTGCACCATCGCCCGGGCATCGGGCCGGGCGGCTTCCGCCTGGGCGATCAGAATCACGTTGGTCGCTGTCGAAGGCGCAGTCGGCGTTGAGGTGGTCAACAAAGGATCTGCCGATGCGCCGGGCACGGCAATGAGCAAAAGCATCGTCACGGCCAACACGCCGGCACGCGCTGGATGACAGCGTAATAGCAAACAGAGTAAGGAGTTCATTGCGGACAGTGGCGGTTATTTTCGCCAGACACTGCGCACTCACGCATGCTCGGTGCGACGATTACGCGCACGCGATTAGATTATCCGGGCTGGTCAACATAGACAATGTCACTGCGACGATTCTGCGCCCAGCTTGCTTCATCCTGTCCAAACGCTACCGGCCGCTCCGCACCGAAACTCACGGTTTCAATTCGGTCTTCCTCTACCCCAAGCAAAGTCATCGCTCGCTTTACACTTTCGGCACGGCGTTGGCCCAGCGCCAGGTTGTACTCGCGGCTGCCCCGATCGTCGCAATTTCCCTCGACCTTGATTTTCAGTTCCGGGTGCGTCAGTAGAAAATCGGCATGCGCCTCAATGATCGGCACGTATTCCTCTTTGATGTCGTAGCGGTCGAAATCGTAATAAATGCTGCGCTGGGCGAGCAGGCTACCGGGCTCGTTGAGTTGCAGCCACGGATCATCCTGCGCCTGCGTATCGCCAAAGCTGTCGTCAGACAATGGCCGAATGACCGGTTCATCAAAATCGCTTGCCTGCTGATCAACGGCATCCTGACGCCGTTGCTGTTCCTCGAGTTGGCGCCGCAACTCTTCCTGCTCTCGCGCAATCTGAGCCTGTTTATTGGCTTTTGCCTGGGCCGTCTCGCGTTCGGCCTCAGTTGGCGTTTGCTCAAAGATCTCGCGCTGCTCGATTTCGGCAACCTGTTGCCCCTGACCCGCACAACCTACGATCAAGAAAGCGACACTAAAGGCAATGATTACCTTGTTCATTCCGGCGACTCCTTTCGGCGATTATTCAAAAGCGGGCCCCATGCAGGTTCGCGAATATCTCCGTCCTGCGCTGTGATTCTTTGCTTTACCCGACCGTCGCTTGAGACGGCGGCTAATATACCACGGCCTTTTATTTCAGAAGCATAGAGAATCATCTTTCCATTCGGCGCGAACGTCGGCGACTGATCGAGCCTTCCCGAGGTCAGAATCTGTACCTGCCGCGAGGCAATGTCCTGTATTGCGACGTTGAAGCGCCCCTGATTGCGATGAATGAACACAAACGACTCGCCGTCTGCGCTGTACCTCGGTGTCACGTTGTAACCACCTTCAAATGTCATCCGTCGCGGATCATCGCTGCCATCCACGCGCATTCGATATATCTGCGGACTGCCGGCGCGGTCCGAAGTGAATAACAAATATCGTCCGTCCGGCGAGAAATTCGGTTCTGTGTCGATCGACTGGCTGTAAGTCAGTCTTCGGGCACCGCTGCCATCGGCGTTGATCAAATACAGTTGCGACACGCCGTCCTTGGTCAATGTCACCGCCAGCCGCTTGCCATCAGGTGACCAGGCCGGTGCCGAATTGGAGCCCGCATAAGCGGCCAGGATCTCGCGACTGCCGTCAAACACGTTGAGCACGTAGATGATCGCTTTGCGTTGCTCGAACGAAACATATGCAACACGCGTGCCGTCCGGCGACCACTGTGGCGAAATAATAGGCTCATCATAGCGGTGCACGACCTGCGGGTTGTATCCGTCGGCGTCCGCGATTTGCAACTCAAAGGTCTCGCCGCGTTTTACGACGTAGCAGATCTTGGTCGAGAAGACGCCAATGTCGCCGGTCAA
>JBFKXV010000089.1:0-8152 GCA_041637935.1 Burkholderiales bacterium
ACTTCACCGACAAAGACCGTTTGCCGCAACCCAATCTGGGTACTGTGCCGGTTCTGGTCGACGGTGATAGCGTGGTGAGTGACTCGTGGACCATCGCCGGGTATCTCGATGAGCGCTACCCTGACAAGCCGTTATTCGCCTGTGCCGAATCCAAATCGACGGCACGGTTGGTCAAGTTCTGGATTGAACGTACTGTGCACCCCATGATCCCGCGCATGGGCGTGGTCGATTTCATGTCGGCTTTGCATGAAAAAGACAAATCGTATTTTCGACAGACGCGTGAAAAACGTTTCGGCATGCCGCTCGAGCAGTACATGAGCAACCGCGAGCGGGCGCGCGACGAATTCGTCACGGCGCTTGAGCCGTTGCGCGCAATGCTGGAGCAGCAGCCGTATGTGGCGGGCGCGCAGCCGGCGTTTGTTGACTACATTGTGTTCGGTATTTTGCAGTGGATGCGCTGCGGCTCGCCATTCCCGGCATTGAAAAAGGATGATCCGGTATTCGCTTATCGGGAGCGAATGCTCGATTTTTACGACGGTCTCGGGCGCAAGGCGGCTCACCGCGAACAACTCGACTAGGGCGCGCAATCGCTACTCGTTGGTAAACCTTTACAGGTTGGTTGCGCCTGAACACGGCGACGCCGATTTGATATCCAGTGTGCCGGTACGGATCAGCCGAAATCGATCTCGCGGTATTCGACCGAAACGATTTCGATATCTTCCTCACCTGACGGCGATCGCAGAACCACGACATCGCCTTCGCGCGCCTTTAGAAGCACCCTTGCAAGCGGTGAGATCCAGCTGATCAGATTGCGAGCCGGGTTGGCTTCGTCGATGCCGACGATTGAATATGTTTTCTCGTCTCCGTTGCCATGCACAACCGTGACCGTCGCGCCAAAAAATACCTGGTCGGTTGCTTCACGTGTCGCCGGGTCAACGACAACCGCGGCATCGAGCCGTTTGGTCAGGAAGCGGATGCGCCGGTCGATTTCACGCAGGCGGCGCTTGCCGTAGATGTAATCGGCGTTCTCCGAACGGTCACCGTTGGAAGCCGCCCACTGGACGACCTTGACCAGTTCGGGCCGTTCCTTGTCAATCAGGTGGAGAGCCTCGTCCTTGAGCGCTTTAAAGCCTGTCGGGGTGACGTAGTTCTTGCTGCTGGCCGGCAGGGCAGGCTGATCGTTTGCGTCATCGCGTGGGTTGTCTTGAGCGGGGCCGGGCATCACTGTGGAGATGAACTGGTGGAGATAAACTGGTGGAGAGAAATTGCCGGGAAACGTAAATTCAAATCGAATTCGATCGTTTACTATTTTACGACTGGCAGGATTAATCGCCGAATTGGTTGCAGCTGATTGGTTGCAACCGGTTAGTTCCAATTGTGACGTAAAATTCTGCCTGAGGTTTCCAAGACATTCAGGAGGAGTGAAAAATGACAATCAAAGTAGGCGACAAGCTTCCCGGCGGAAAGCTGTGGGAGTTCATTGAGGAAGAAACGCCGGGTTGCAGTATCGGGCCGAACGAGTTCGATCTGGCGGAGCAGGTCAAGGGGAAACGTATCGCCCTGTTTGCGCTGCCTGGGGCGTTTACGCCGACTTGTTCTGCAAAGCATCTGCCGGGTTACGTTCAAAAAGCGGACGAGCTCAAGAAGAAAGTCGATGAAATCTGGTGCCTCTCCGTCAACGATGCGTTCGTTATGGGCGCCTGGGGACGTGAAAACGGCGCGACCGGTAAAGTGCGCATGATGGCCGACGGCAATGGCGACCTGACAAAAGCGCTCGGGATGGAGCTCGACCTGACGGCGCGCGGCATTGGGGTGCGTTCACAGCGCTACTCGATGTTGCTCGATAACGGCGAAGTGAAAACCCTCAACGTTGAGGGACCCGGCAAATTCGAGGTCAGTGACGCCGACACCATGCTAAAGCAGGTATGAACCTGCATGACCAGGCACTTTGGTGCTGAACTTGCTTGATTCAGGCGCAGCCTGCCTGTGTCAGGCAAAAGGAGGCGCCATGAACAAACTGCTTATTTCGTTCGTTTTTATCATGCTGTGCGGGTGTGGTCTGGAGACTGCCGGGACCGCAGCCACCGGAGCCAGCATCAAGAAACAGGAACTCGAGGAAGGCCAGAAGACCATGCAACGGGTCGAGGACCGCATGGGCACGATGAATCAGCAAGTGCAGGATCGTGTCGACGGCCTTGACGAGTAAAGTTCGCTCTCGCCTCAGGCAGCGGCCACGCTTTCAGTCCTGAGGAAATCTATCAGAGCATCGAGCACGGCGTCCGGCTGCTCGCTCATTAACGAGTGGCCGGTGCCTTCCAGCATCACGGTTCGCGCATCGCTGAAGTTTGCGGCTGCCGCTTTGGTCGCCCGCGGCGGCGTCATCAGATCGCGCTGACCGAGTACCAGCAGCACCGGGCACCGAATTTTCTTAGCCGCATCGAGCCCGCCACGGTAGCTGTTGCAGGCGGTGAAATCGGCATGCAGAACGCCGTTCGCCGAGCGTTCCATCAGTCGCATGCTGCTGCCCATCATCCAGGCGCCCGGCAGACGGTTGCCGCCGATCTGTGCCCGCGGGCTGTGGGCAAAGACATTGATCATTTCATAGGCTGCGTGGTCGTTGGCGGCGGACGTCTCGAGCAGCGCCTCTGATACAGCCATGGGTATCGCGGTGCCGATGAGTACCAGACGCGAGACGTTGGCTGGATAGCGCGCAGCGGTTTCCAGACCGATGAGCGATCCCATGCTGTGTCCGATGACCGCCGCTTCGCCGATCCCGCCAGCATCCATCAGCGCTTTCACCCAGTCAGCGAGGGCAGCCACGTCATTGAGCGCACCTCCGGCGGACTTGCCATGTCCAGGCAGGTCGACGGCCAGCGCATTGTAGCCATGGTAGGCAAAGTAGCGGCTCTGCAGCGCCCAGACACTGTGATCGTTGGCAGCGCCATGGATGAAAATGACCGTTGGCAGTGACGCATCAAAGGCGTGATTACCGGTGTATGCGTAGGTCTTGTGACCATTGACCTCTAGAAACATCAGGTACTCCGTTTTAACTCAGGCCTTCTGGCTGGCGCGCAGTGCGCGCGACAGATCTTCCAACAGATCATCAGCAGACTCGATACCGATCGAAAGGCGCACAGTGCCTTCAGTAATTCCGGCTGCTCGCAGTGCGGCATCGTCCATACGGTAATGCGTCGTGGTCGCCGGGTGGATAACCAGCGACTTGGCGTCGCCGACGTTGGCCAGATGCGAGAACACTTTGAGTGTTTCGATGAACTTGCGGCCGGCACTGCGGCCGCCTTTCAACTCAAAACTGAATACGGCGCCGCAGCCATCCGGTAGCAGTTGCTTCGCGAGTTCATGATCAGGATGCGCCGGCAACTCCGGGTACACCACTTGTTCGACCGCATCGTGTTCATCCAGAAACGTAACCACTGCGCGCGTATTGTCGATGTGCCGTTGCATGCGTGGGCCGAGCGTTTCCATGCCCTGCATGATCTGGAATGCGTTGACCGGACTCATACACGCACCGAAGTCGCGAAGTCCCTCGCGGCGCGCGCGCAACAAACAAGCAGCGGTGGTCGATTCTTCGGTAAACACCATGCCATGGAAGCCTTCATAGGGCTCGGTGAGTGTCGGAAATTTGCCCGATTTGTCCCAATCGAACTGGCCGCCGTCGACCAGCAATCCGCCGATTGCGACACCGTGACCGCCGAGAAACTTGGTGGCGGAGTGAAAGATCAGATCCGCCCCCAGATCGAACGGCCGCATCAGATAAGGTGTCGTGAAGGTGGAATCCACCAGCAAGGGCAGCCCTGCCTGATGCGCGACTTCGGCCACGCGCGGAACATCGAGCACATCGAGCCCGGGGTTACCGAGGGTTTCACCGAAAAGCAGACGCGTTTCCGGCCGGATCGCGGCGCGAAAGGCGGCAACGTCGCGTGGATTGACGAAAGTGGTTTCAATTCCGAAACGCGGCAGTGTATACGCCAGCAGGTTATGCGAGCCGCCGTACAGTGACGCGGATGCAACAATGTGCGAGCCGGCGTTCATCAACGTCACGATCGCCAGATGCAACGCCGCCTGCCCGCTGGCGGTCGCAATGGCACCGACGCCGCCTTCGAGCGCAGCGATGCGTTCTTCCAGCGCGGCGTTAGTCGGATTGGAAATACGCGTGTAGACATGCCCGGCTCGCTCCATGTTGAACAGCGAAGCGGCGTGATCCGTGTCGGGAAAAACGTACGAGGTGGTGAAGTAGATCGGCTGCGCGCGGGCGCCGAACTCGGAATCGGGTTGCTGGCCTGCGTGCAGGCTGAGCGTGTCGAGTTGATATGTTTTTGGAGCAGGCATGGCTTGGTAAGTCGGGATTGTGCCGGGTCAGTAAAGAGCGCCGCGCGCGGTGATCGGCCACACCGATTCGACGGTGTCGTCACGATATCCGACGATCCAGTCATGAAGATTGACGGTGGGATCGCAGTGGCCGGGAATGAGCCGAATTTTCCTGCCCAACGGGAAGCGCGACGGTTCGTCGACACGCAGCACGCCGTGTTCGTCAGAGGCGCCCAGATACTCGGCACCGGGCGCAGCTACCAACGGCATACCGGAATCGACGGACAGGGCCTTGAGCCCGGCGTCAACCACGGCGCGCCCCGGCACGGTGTGGCTCATCACGGTTGTCCAGACAAACAGGCTGTGCGCAAAGGCGTCAAACGGTTTGCCGCTCTCGCCCAGATTCCTTGCGTAATCGGCGTCCATGAATACATACGAACCGGGCTGAATCTCGTTATAGACATTGCTGCCGGCTTCCAGCAGGTAAGTGCCAGTGCCGGCGCCAGTCACGATCTCGCACGCCAGACCATCGTCTTGCAGCAAGGCCAGTGTTTCGCTGACCAGACTTACAGCGCGCTCAATCAGGGCGCGTCGCTCATCGGCGGACCGCACGTGCTGGGCGGCGCCCTGGTAGGCGTGGATGCCGCGAAAGTGCAAATGTGAACTGGATGCCACTGCGTTTGCCATCCGGCGTGCCGGTTCTCCAGCCTCGACGCCGCAACGGTTCGCGCCGACGTTGACTTCGACCAGAACATTGATCCTGGCGTCTGAGCGGGCAGCAGCCTCATTGAGTGCAGCAACATTGGCCTCGTCGTCAACCAGCACGCTTACCCGCGCGCGTTGCGCCAACGCCACCAAGCGCTGTATTTTGCGCGGCCCGACAACCTGGTTGCTGATCAGCACGTCGGGAATGCCTCCCGCGACCATTGCTTCAGCTTCAGTGACCTTCTGACAGCACACACCGACAGCTCCGTGTGCCATTTGTCGCAGCGCAATTTCCGGGCACTTGTGCGATTTTGCATGTGGCCGCACTCGCACATTCTTGCCCTCAAGAGACTTGTCGAGGTGTTGCAAATTGCTGTCGAACGCATCCAGGTCCAGTAACAAGGCAGGTGTATCGACTTCGCTCAGTGCCATCCCGGGTTCGGCGGGGCAAGGTATCTGGAAAGTCATGGCGTCATTTCCTGTGTCATTGTCGGACAACGCGGGCCACGTGCTGCTCGCTCGCTCTCGCTTTTCTGCCGTTCAGCCGGCGCGGCGTGGCGCGACAACACGATCAACAGTACCCTTTAATCGCGGCCTCTGAGGCAGTCTGAGCGCATGACGTTGCCGGCACTTTCAACTGTCCAATTGTTGCCGTAGTTACCGTACACGTAAGCCAGAATGATGGTCAGGTTCTTCTTCTCAACGGGATCACCGTACACTCTGTCGTCGAGCTTCAGCTTTGCCTCGTCGTGAGTGACATGCGATTTACGCCACGTCATCGCCTCTGAGGCAAACGCGCCAATGTCGTCGCAGCTCATGGTGCCCAGAGGGTAGTTTGCTGCCTGCGCGTAACACGCCGCTGCAGCCAATAACATAGCGCAAAAAGTTCTCATGGCTAAGGTTTATCCGCGGGACTCGAGAGAGTAGTATCTGACGGTGATTTCGAGATACGCATTGTAACCATGTTGGCTGCTCCTGCGACGATCGGACGCCTCGCCTTTGTTGTATTAAGCGGCCTGTGGGCTGTTTTGCTGCCGTTCTCACCACCGTTGCAGGCGCAGGGGTTTCCGGGGCTTACCCGCGAGCAGGTACTCATCGGGCTCGAGCATGAGGATGAAGATGTACGTCGCGGTGCATACGTCGCGATGCGCAGTCTGGGTCTCAAGCAGGATCTGCCGCTCCTGTACATCGCCCTGTACGACGACGATCCGCTCATCCGCCGGCTCGCCGAGAACGCGATCTGGGACGTCTGGGGGCGGTCTGGCAACGCACTGCATGACCGGATGTATCAGCGCGGCGTCGAAATGATGCAGGCCGGCCTCTATGCCGGCGCGATTCGCAGTTTCACTGCGCTGATTCAGCTCGCGCCAGACTTCACGGAAGCCTGGAACAAGCGGGCGACCCTCTATTTCATCGTTGGCGAAGACGACCGGTCGATCGCCGACTGTGAAGAGGTCCTCGAGAGGGAACCGAATCATTTCGGCGCCCTCTCAGGTTATGGGCAGTTGATGTTGCGGAAACGCGAATATGAGCGTGCGCTGGCATACTTTGAGCGTGCTTTAACGGTGAATCCGAACATGCGCGGTGTCAGTGAGAACATCGACGCAATCAAGCGTACGCTCGAGAAAGGTGACGGCAATGAGATTTAGCGCGTTGTTGATTACAGTATGTATCGCACTTGTTGGCTCTCCGGCGGTTGCTGGAGATTGGGGCACGGTCATGTCGCGTGAGCAAGCGCTCGCGCAACTTCATAGCCCGGACAGCCGCGATCGTCGCGAGGGCCTCGGGCGGCTTGCGGAAGTCGGCACCCCGGAAGACGTGCCATATATGTTGCCGCTGCTGCATGACGAGGATCGCCTGGTCAGCGGCATGGCGGAACAAGCGCTGTGGGGTTTATGGCTGCGCAGCAACGATCTCAGCGTGAACCATACTTTCCAAAACAGCATCGCGCTGATACAGCAAAAGGAAATCGAGCAGGCAATATCCAAACTTGACGAGATTATTGCCTACAAACCAGAGTTCGCCGAGGCGTGGAACAAGCGCGGTGATGCTTATTCACATCTTGGGGATCTCGATCACGCGCTGGCGGATTACCGGCAGGCGATTCGCCTCAACCCTTATCACTTCGGGGCCATGCAAAGTTGTGGTGAGATCTGGCTGGAGCGCGCCGATGCGCGCCGCTCGGCAGAGTACTTCCGGCGGGCGCTGGATCTCAATCCACATTTGTACGAAGTCGCAGTCATCCTGCGCGTACTCGAGCAGGAGTTGGAGAACGATCGAATCTGATCGTAACGGCTCCTGGTCGTTAGCGGATTTCGTTGTTTCTAGGCACCAGGCTCAGGTGCGTTTGCCGGCGCGTTTTTTCTTGCGTTTCGCTTTTGGCAGCTCAATCCCGGTGAGTTGCTGGTAGACCTTGATCACCGCTGAGTCATCCTCACCCGACAGGCCGGCACCGGCCGCGGATAGATACAGCTGATGAGCCGCCGCCGTGAGCGGCGCTGGAAAGTTCAGTGATCTCGCGGTGTCGAGGACGATTCCCAAATCCTTGACAAAGATGCTCACTGCGGACAGCGGCGTGTAGTCACCCTGAAGAATATGCGGTACCCGGTTCTGGAACATCCAGGATGATCCGGCACTGTTGGATATGACCTCATACAATACTTTCGGATCAGCGCCGGCGCGAATACCCAGCGCCATTGCCTCGCACGCCGATGCGATATGCACACCGGCAAGCAACCGATTGATCATTTTGACCTTCGAGCCCATTCCGCAGTTGTCGCCCAGCCGGTAAACTTTTGCCGCAATCGCATCGAGAACCGGTTTGGCAGTGCGAAACGCCTTCTGCGCGCCGGAAGCCATGATCGAAAGCTCGCCCTTGGCTGCGCGCGCCGCGCCTCCTGAAACCGGTGCATCGATCATCAAAACGCCATGCTCATCGAGTCGCTCGCCAAGCGAGGCGGCAAACTCCGGCGGCACTGTCGCGCTGGCAACGACTATGCTGCCGGGCCGCAATGCTGACAGCGCACCGTTCTCGCCCAGCAGCACGTCACTTGTCTGCTTTGCATTGACGACCAGCACGATCACAATACTGCAGTGTGCTGCCATTTCCGCCGGGTTACGG
>JBFKXV010000090.1:0-8014 GCA_041637935.1 Burkholderiales bacterium
CGCTGGCCGGTCTCTGCGCACGGGCGCGGTTCATTCGACCACCTCCGGGCTGAGCCTTGGCGGTCGAACACTTTCGCGAATTGCAGCATTTTTATCCGATGCGGTCCACGGCTCCCGGCCCCGATTAGCCACCGTGAAATGATCTTGAGTGCCAGCCGCATCTCCGCCGTTTTGAAGGACATTGATATGTCAGGAGTAAGGTACACATGAGCACGCCTGAGCAAACCATTGACGAGGGTCAACCGAAACTGATCGTGCGGGATGCACAGCTCGGGGACATTGCCTCGATTCGTGCTTTGTGTAAGCGGGTCTATCCGGACTCACCACCGTATTCCGAAGCTCAGCTCAGGGGGCATCTGCTTAAATTTCCTGAAGGGCAGTTTGTCGCAGTGTACGAAGATTGTGTGGTTGGCTACTGTGCAACGTTCCGAATCTCCGAGAAGTTCGCTTTTGAGCCGCATGACTGGTGGCAGATCACCGGCGGCGGTTTTGCCTCGCGCCACGAATCGGATGGCGATTGGTTATACGGCATGGAGGTCTTCGTTGATCCGGATATGCGCGGCCATCGCATCGGGCAGCGCCTGTACAACGAACGCAAGGCCTTGTGTACCCGGCTCGGGCTGAAGGGCATCGTGTTCGGAGGGCGCTTGCCGGGTCTTGCGCGCCGCTGGAAGAAAATCGGTTCGGCACAGGCCTACGTCAATATGGTCAAGGAGAAGAAGATCACCGATCGCGTGCTGACTTTTCAGTTGCGCAACGGTTTCGAGGTTCTTGGCGTGCTACCCGGATACTTGCCGCCTGACCGCGAGTCGATGGGGTATGCGTCTCACCTCATCTGGCGCAACCCGAAGTACCAGAGCATGGAGGAGGGTGCGCGTCAGCAACGCGGCCGGATCTCCGAGTCGGTTCGCGTGTCGCTTGTGCAGTATCAGCAACGGCGGCTGTCTTCTTTCGAGGAGTTCGGCCACCAGGTCGAGTATTTCGTCGATGTGGTTGCCGATTACAAATCGGACTTTGTTGTGTTTCCGGAGTTGTTTACGCTGCAGTTGCTGTCGATTGAGAACCAGCAAATTCCCGCCTCCGAAGCGATCGAGACGCTGACCGGCTATACCGAAGCGCTGAAAGAGTTGTTGTCCGACCTGGCCATGAAATACAACATCAATATCATTGGCGGGTCGCATCCGACGCACGACGAAAACGGCAATATTCTCAACATCTGCTACGTCTGTTTGCGTGACGGCTCGGTTCACAGCCAGGCAAAGATTCATCCGACACCGAACGAGCGGTATTGGTGGAACATCGAGGGCGGTAACAGTTCGCACACCATCATGACCGATTGTGGCCCCATCGGAGTGATGATCTGTTACGACATCGAGTTCCCCGAGTTGTCTCGCCACCTGGTCGATCAGGGGGCCCAGATGCTGTTCGTGCCTTTCTGCACTGACGAGCGACAAAGCTACATGCGCGTTCGCTACTGTGCGCAGGCGCGCGCTGTGGAGAACCAATGCTTTGTCGCCATGGCGGGTAACGTGGGCAATTTGCCGAATGTCGACAATATGGATATCCAGTACGCGCAGAGTTGTATTCTGACGCCGTGCGACTTTCCGTTCGCGCGCGACGGAATTGCCGCCGATACCACGCCGAACGTCGAAATGGTGGCTTTTGCCGATTTGCGTCTTGAGGACCTCAATGCCGCCCGCCGTTCGGGCACGGTACAGAACCTAAAAGATCGGCGTTTCGACCTTTATTCGGTCAACTGGACGCGGCACCACCTGTAACTCGAAAGGCGTCAGCTACCCTTTGAGGTGGATTTTGCATCGCGGCCGTTTACAGGCTTACATATAGAAATCAGAATGTTGCGAGGCAGTCGGTCGGGGTGTATAAATACTATTGACAATCATTCTCATTATGATTTAGCCTAATGTTGTTCTGAATTATTGTGAGTTGAAGAGCAAGCCCGTGTACATCTGTGTCTGCAATGGAGTCACCGAAAACCAGATTCGCGACGCCGTCTGTGAGGGCGCCGCGAGCTTGCACGATCTCCGATACACGCTCGGCGTTGCGTCCTGTTGCGGCCGTTGTGCCGAGTTTGCGGAACAGGTAATCGAGGAAACCGCCGCCACCGGGCTCGAACCCGCGCTTCAGGCTGTCTAGCCGTAAACAGCCTGAATTCTGACCCCCTTCGTTTGCGCCGTTGTTGATGCGCTCCGCGCCGCTCGCGCCTATAATGGCGTCGCTTTTTTCCTTGGAGAGCACATGAAAGGCGACGCCAAAGTCATCCAGCATCTGAACAACGTTCTCAAGAACGAACTCACCGCTATAAACCAGTACTTCCTGCATTCGCGCATGTTCAATAACTGGGGTCTCGGCAAGCTTGGCGAATACGAATACAAGGAATCGATCGATGAAATGAAGCACGCCGATAAACTTATCGAGCGTATTCTGTTCCTCGAGGGAGTGCCGAACTTGCAGGATCTCGGCAAATTGCTGATCGGCGAGCACCTTGAGGAGTGCCTGAAATGTGACCTCAAGCTGGAAATGAATGCGCATCCCGCGCTCAAGGATGCCGTTGCGCATTGTGAGGCCACTGGTGATTTTGTTTCCCGGGAATTGTTCGAAGACATTCTGGAAAGCGAAGAGGAACACATTGATTACCTCGAGACCCAACTCGAGCTGATCGGTAAAGTCGGAATCCAGAATTACACCCAGTCGCAGATGGGTGACTGATCGTCACTCCGGTTCGCCTACACTCGTTTTGTTTTTATCGGACACGTTGCCCGGTGGAGTGCGCCAGTGAAATCTGAATTCGACAGCAGGGCAGTTCCGAAACGTTGTCTTATTGCTCTGGCAGCGGGCCTGGCGCTATTGATGGGCGCCTGCGCAACGACGCCGCCCGAGCCGGACATCCCGCCTGGGGCCGAGCCACCCGTCGTCGAAGAACCAACCATCGCGCTGGTACTTGGCGGTGGCGCTGCCAAAGGCTTTGCCCACGTCGGCGTGATCAAGGCACTCGAGGCGCACGGGATCGTGCCTGACATGGTTGTTGGCACCAGCGCCGGCAGTGTCGTTGCGGCGTTGTTCGCGGCAGGTTACGACGGCTTCGAACTGCAGCGTATTTCGCTGTCGATGGATGAGACCACGGTGCGAGACTGGATACTGCCCAACCGCGGTTTCATCCGTGGCGATGCACTACAGAACTTCATTAACGAAGCGGTGCAAAACCGCGACATTCAGATCCTGAATCGCAAGCTGGCGGTGGTCGCAACCGATCTTCAGACCGGCGAGCCGATGGTGTTCCAAAGCGGCAACACCGGCATGGCGGTGCGGGCATCGAGCAGCGTGCCGGGAATTTTCCGGCCGGTAAAGATCGGCACCCGCGAATTTGTCGACGGCGGCTTGGTGAGTCCGGTGCCGGTCAAGGTGGCACGCGATCTGGGCGCGGACATCGTAATTGCGGTGAACATATCCGAAGTACCCCAGCAATCGCAGGTGAAAGACACCGTCGATATCCTGCTGCAAACGTTCACCATCATGGGACACGTCATCGCCAGCCAGGAACTTGCTGACGCCGATGTCGTGATCACGCCTGATATCTCGGCGCTGAAATCGACGAGCTTTGACTCACGCAACTACGCCATCATCGAAGGTGAGAAAGCGGGTCTTGCAGCGATCCCGCTGATCAAGCAAAAAATCGAATCGTTTTACGCAGCGCAGACCGGTGTTGTCGCGGGAACTGAAAGCAACGAAACGCAGTAGCGAAGTTATCATCGGTTTCGGTGAACGTCGTACGCCAGAAGGTATTGGTCTGACTGGTGCGCGCTCGACATTTAATTCAATGCCTCTGCGCAACATCGCGGAAAATCGCTAGTAGGAAAAAACTGTCAGCGCTGTGCGGCTTGGACGGTTGCAGCGACTTCGCCGAAACCGATACTGACAAAACTCCTCCGTTCACAGCGGGCGCGAATGATGATGGTATCGCCGTCCTCAAGGAAGGTTCGCTCTTCGTCAGCGCTGATCCGAACAGGCGTTGTGCCGCCCTTGGTGATTTCTATCAGCGCACCCTGGCTTCCCTCGACTGATCCGGACATGGTGCCGCTGCCGAACAGATCGCCCGGTCGAAGGTTGCAGCCATTAATGGTGTGGTGCGCCAGCAACTGCGCCATGGTCCAGTAGGAATCAGTGAAGTTGCCAAGCGACAGCCGCTTGGGCGAACGGCCTTCAAGCCTCATCTTTTCCGTCTGGATCAGGGCTTCCAGTTGCATGTCTACTGCACCGTGATCCGAGTTCTCCTGCGAACTCAGGTAGGGGAGCGGTTGAGGTCTGTCAGCATCACGGGTGAACGGCGCGCGGAAAGGTGCCAGTGCTTCCAGGGTCACGATCCACGGCGAGAGTGTGGTGGCGAAGTTTTTCGCAAGGAAAGGACCAAGCGGCTGGTATTCCCAGGCCTGAATGTCCCGCGCGGACCAGTCGTTCAAAAGACAAAGGCCGAAGATATGATCCTCGGCCTGTTCAATTGGTACCGCATGCCCCAACGGATTACCGGTGCCCACGAAGATACCGATCTCCACTTCATAGTCCAGCTGTCTGCAAGGCGCGACAATTGGCTGGTTCTGGTCCGGTTGCTTCAACTGGCCGACTGGTCGCGAAACGCTCTGCCCGGATACGCCAATCGATGAGCTACGGCCGTGATAGCCAATTGGCACCCACTCGTAGTTCGGCAGCAACGGATTGTCCGGCCGGAACAGTTTGCCGATGTTGGTGGCATGGTGGATGGAAGTGTAAAAATCCGTGTAGTCGCCAATCGAAGCAGGTAACGCGTACTCGACATCGGCAAGTGGCAGCAGGCAGGGTCCGACCGCGTCTCGCTTGTCATATCCGTGGGCGAGTATTCTGCTGAGTTCGCTGCGCAGCGAAGACCAGGCACCTTTGCCGAGCGACATCAATTCGTTGAGGTTTGAACCGAGACAGGCGCCCAAAGCAGGCGAGGAGATGATGCCGGTTTTGTGTAATGCGGTCAGGTCCAGCGCGAAGTCGCCGATCGCGACTGCGGTTCTGAACGCATCGTTGCCGCCGCGCCGGCGCAATACGGCAAACGGAAGGTTCTGAATCGGAAAATCAGTGCTGGTTACATTTGCCGATTCGACCCAGCTTTTGACTTGGGGATTGTGCGTGTGATTGACACACATGCGTTAGCGCAACTCGTGCAGCCAACTTGCGTGACGCGGCGCCTGCTTGGTCGAAGACCACTCGTCGAGCATGGGGTCCGCGATCTCTTTTAACTTTTGCAGCTGCTCCTCGGTGCCCTTGTTGGCGGCCAGTTCCAGGCGATGGCCGTTGGGATCGAAGAAATAGATGGAGTCGAAGATGCCGTGATTGGTTGGGCCTACGACGTCGAGACCGGCAGCTTCGAGCCTCTCCTTGTATGCCATCAAATCCGCCAAACTGTTTACTTCGAAGGCGATGTGTTGAACCCACTCTGGCGTATTGTGATCGCGATCCATTTGCGGCGCGTTGGGCAGCTCGAAAAAGGCCAGTACGTTGCCCATGCCGGCATCGAGGAAAACATGCATGTACGGGTCGGGTTCTCCGGTTGAGGGAACCCGGTCCTCCGCAATCGCCAGTTTGAACTCCATACCCAGCAAATCCCGGTAGAAATTCACGGTTTCCTTGGCGTCTTTGCAGCGGTAGGCGACATGGTGAATTCTCTTGAGACTCATGCGGATGCCTCCAGTGTGCCCCTGCGGATCTGATCCCGCTCTATCGATTCGAACAGGGCGCGGAAGTTGCCCTCGCCAAATCCGTCATCGCCCTTGCGCTCAATGAACTCGAAAAAGATTGGGCCGATCATGGTTTCCGAGAAAATCTGCAACAGCAATTTCGGTGTGTCGCCCTCAACGCTGCCATCGAGCAGTATGCCGCGGCTCCTGAGTGATTCAATAGCTTCGCCGTGATTGGGAACGCGCTCGTCGAGCATTTCGTAGTAGGTATCGGGTGGCGCAGTCATGAACTGCACACCCTGTTGCCGCAGGCGGTCGATTACTGACGGCAGGTCGTCGCAGGCAAAAGCGATGTGCTGGATTCCTTCGCCGTTGTACTGCATCAAGTACTCCTCGATTTGACCCGCAGTACTTCCGCGCCCTTCCTCGTTGAGGGGAATTCGGATTTTGTTGTCCGGTGCCGTCATCGCGCGTGACAGCAGCCCGGTCTGTTTACCTTCGATATCGAAATGCCGAATTTCGCGGAAATTGAAGTATTTCTCATAAAAGTTCGCCCAGTAGTCCATGCGACCGCGATAGACGTTATGCGTCAGATGATCGATGACCTTGAGACCGAGCCCATCAGGATAAGGGGCGACATAAGGCAGGTAATCGAAATCGATGTCGTAGATACTGCTGCCTCGCTCGAAGCGGTCGATCAGATAAAGCGGAGCGCCGCCGATACCTCTGATTGCCGGCAAACGCAGTTCCATGGGACCGGTAGGGATGTCCACGGGTTGTGCACCCATCTCGATAGCCCGTTCATAGGCGAAGTGCGCATCGTGAACCCGGAACGCAAGGCCGCAGGCACAAGGCCCGTGTTCCTCTGCCTGGTAGTAGGCGAGGCTTTTCGGTTCGTAATTGACGATGAAATTGATATCGCCCTGACGCCACAGATGCACGTTCTTTGAACGATGTTCCGCGACTTTTGAGAACCCCAGTTGAGAAAACGCCGTTTCCAGCACCCCTGGTTCGGGCGCGGAGAACTCCACGAATTCGAAACCGTCCAGTCCCATCGGGTTTTCCATGACGCTGCTCTCCGTTTCTTATGTCAAGCCACCATATTAGGAAAAACCCGATGGAAGATTCTTGCTTTTAGTTCATAAAATCGATATAAAATGGACAAAATCACCCAAATATATATGGAAGTTAGAAGAATATTCTATGGACAGGATCGAGCAACGTATACTCGAGTGCCTGCAGGTCGACGGTCGCATGCCGAATGTGCAACTGGCCGAAGCCGTCGGGCTATCTGAATCACCGACCTTCAGGCGCGTCAAGCTCCTTGAGGAAGCCGGTGTGATCCGCGGTTATGTAGCGCTGCTGGATCAGCGCAAGCTTGGCTTACAGGTGACCGCCTACGTTAGTGTACGCATGGACAAGCAACCGGATCGGGACCGGCACGAATTTCACCAGTGCGTTGCCGACGAGCCGTACATCGTTGAGTGCCACGCCATGAGCGGCGCATTCGATTTCCTGATGAAAGTGGTGGCGAGGGACATGGATCATTTCGCCGAGCTATGCATGCAGGAGATTCTGAAATATCCGGGCGTAGCGCACGTCGAGTCGTCTTTCAGCCTGCAAGCGATCAAATCGTCCCACGCGCTGCCGGTCAATCCCTCGTTTGCCTGACGGCCGGCGTGCCATCCGAAGGCGACTGGACTTCGAATGGTTGAACCCGCGGGTTCTCAACCGCACCACCGTCACCAAATAAAAATGCCACCGGATGGTGATTCTATGCACTGCGGCGGGATTGTGTCCGGATCGCCGCCGATTCTGACAAAAGCGGTGCGACCGGCCATCTCTCACTTCGTGAGAGACCGCCCTGCGGGCGTCCTGCGCGAGCGGTGCTCGCTGGTGTGTCCGGCTCGCGTTGCCTCCGCGATCCGTCCATCCTTCGCCGCATGCGGCTCAGGACCGCCAGTGCGCTTGACGCGCATGGCGTCCAACCGGATGTTCACTGGACATCCGGTTGTCGAACCCAACGCGGGTTCTCATCCGCACCACTTCCAAACAAAAAAACCGCCGCGAGGGTGACTGTTGTATGCGTTGCGGCGGGATTGTGTCCGGATCGCCTTACGGCGACCGGCCATCTCTCACTTCGTGAGAGACCGCCCTGCGGGCGTCCTGCGCGAGCGATGCTCGCTGGTGTGTCCGGCTCGCGTTGCCTCCGCGATCCGTCCATCCTTCGCCGCATGCGGCTCAGGACCGCCAGTGCGCTTGACGCGCATGGCGTCCAACCGGATGTTCACTGGACA
>JBFKXV010000091.1:0-7991 GCA_041637935.1 Burkholderiales bacterium
ATGCACCGGCAGTCGCGCGAAACGAATCAACGAGTCGGCCGGTTGTTGCGTGCGCCGCACACGAAAAGGCCCGCCAACAGGCGGGCCCCAGCCATGTTCGCCGTCATCGGCGACGACGGTCAGTGCACTGCCAGCCGCTTCATGGTGCTGATTTTCGGCAGCGTCAGGTACAGCACGCCGTTCACGTAGTGCGCCTCGGCACTGCTCTCGTCCACCGCCAGGGGAAGCGTCAGACTGCGCGATACACGGCCGTAACCGCGCTCCCTGAGGAGCCATTCAGCTTTATCGTCGACCGCCTTCTCCTCGCGACGTTCTGCAGAGATCGTCACGTTGTTGCGATCGATTGACACCTGAATTGCCTCTTTCGGGATACCGGGCATGTCGATGGCGATGCGGTAATTTTCGTCGGTTTCCGCCAAATCCATGCGCGGAACCGAATTCG
Source organism: Burkholderiales bacterium (assembly GCA_041637935.1). GTDB lineage: Bacteria > Pseudomonadota > Gammaproteobacteria > Burkholderiales > Eutrophovitaceae > SG8-40. The sequence continues at coordinate 443 of JBFKXV010000091.1, forward strand.
CTTCGCTTGTGTAACCCGGCCGGCTGAGTAAGGCCGGAAAGACGTTGAGAAGGCTGTCTTCAAAGGGATCCCAACGGGCGATATTTGCCATTTTGATTCCTCCTTTCAATTATTTCCGAAACAAGAAATCGGCAAGCTCGCGCTTGCTCATTTTCGATAATGGGGACGGCGGGCCGGGTTTCAAGGGCAGCGTTGAAGTCCGGGCAAGCCAACCCCAAATGGGTCACTGGTTAATGACGATCAATCAGAAAGGAGGTCTGCATGATCAACGCAATTAAAAGAGTCGGTGATGAGCTGTCGCGGACCTGGGATAACGTGGCCGAGGGTTGGCAGGACCTGTGGCAGCGCTCGCGCAACTCGATCACCCGTTTTCTGCCGGTAAAACAAAGCGAAGCCGGAGCAACGCGCGGCGATTTTCCGACCTGGGCAGTATTGGCAGGCGAGATCGCTGACACCGGGCACCATCTGGTGATTCGCGTGGAAATCCCTGGCATTGACCGCGACGATTGTGAGGTCACGCTGACTCGGAACCGGCTTCTCATTGCCGGAGAAAAGCGCGCCGATCGCGAATTGATCGACGCCGATTATTACGTCCGGGAACGTGCCTATGGCCGATTTAGCCGCAGCATCGAGTTACCAATGGCCGTTGACCCGGACCGGGCCCACGCCAATTTCCGCAGTGGCGTGCTGACAGTGAAGGCACCGAAACTCGAAGCCGGGACCCGGCGTCGCTTGACGGTAGTCTGATCGGGGTCCCGACAGGCCACCCAGCCTCGCGTCATGCCGTGAGGCTGGGTGTGTCCGCCTTGTTCCAGGAAAATCTGCAACGACGCACCATGCGGCCGCCCGGTCCTGGTGATATATTGCTGTTTTAACCGGGAATTAGTGCCCATGCGCGTCGCGCTGAACTACGGAAAAGGACATCTGCCGGTCGAACTGGACGACGACTGGGATGTGTCGGTGATCCGCAAGCCAACGATGCCGGTTGAGGCCAACCCGCTTGATGCCGTCGAAGCGGCATTGGGCAACCCGGTCGGCTGCGCTGCTCTGGTTGAAGAAGCCAGGGGCAAAGCCAGCGCCTGCATACTGGTTTGTGACATTACCCGCCCGGTTCCCAACGGCCAGCTGCTGCCGGGAATTCTTCGCCAGCTACTTGCTGCCGGTATGACGCGCGAGTCGGTTCGTATTCTGGTCGCAACCGGCCTGCATCGTCCCAATGAAGGCGCCGAACTGGCTGAACTGATCGGCGATCCGTGGGTGCTGGACAATTTCCGTGTCGAGAATCACTTCGCCCGCAATGATGCCGACCACGTCGATCTGGGCACCACATCCAAGGGCACGCGCGTCAAACTGGATCGGCGATTCGTCGATGCGGAGCTGAAAATTGTCACCGGCCTGGTGGAGCCGCATTTCATGGCGGGCTATTCCGGCGGCCGCAAGGTAATCGCCCCGGGTGTAGCACACAAGGACACCATTACGACATTCCACAACGCGCGCTTCATGTCGCACGCGAAAGCGGACAGCTGCATTCTCGACGGCAATCCGCTGCATCAAGAGCAACTCGAAATCGTCAACATGCTGGGACAGGTGCTGGCTGTGAATACGGTATTGGACGAACACCGCCGCATGTCTTTCGTGAATTTCGGAGAGGTCGTCAAGAGTCATCTCGAAGCGGTGCAATTTACCGAGGACTACAGCGTCGTCGCGATATCGAAAAAGTTCAGGACTGTGGTCACCAGTGCTGCCGGCTATCCTCTCGACCAGACCTATTACCAGACGGTCAAAGGCATGGTCGTTCCAACCGACATTCTCGAGCCGGGCGGTAATCTGATCATTGCCTCGGAATGTACTGAAGGTATCGGCTCAAGCGAATATGCCGATGCCCAGCGCCGCCTGATCGACAAAGGTGTCGACGGTTTCTTTGATGAGATCAGCGCCAAGGATTACGCCGATATCGACGAATGGCAAACGCAGATGCAACTGAAGCCAATGCGCACCGGGTCAATCCACCTCTATACAACCGGACTGTCTGACGCGGACAAGCGCATTACCGGGGTCAACGTGGTGGATTCGCTCAACGACGCGGTTCGCCGCAGCGTCGAGGCGAGCATTGCAGACAATGGCGACAGCAGTGTTGCGGTTATACCTGAAGGGCCCTATGTCGTACCGGCTTACCGGCCGGCAGCATAGTGAAGCACAACACTAGAATGCTGGCGTCACAGCCGCGAACAAATTGTTATCGCTTGGTCGAAAAAGCGCAGCGCGCACGCGACACAGTAATCGAAACGCGCAGTCGCTTTTTCAACGAACCAGCTACGGGGAGTAACGCATGATTGACGAAAGAATCGATGTAAATATCGCCGGCGGACTCGACATCGCGCTACCGAAAATGGTCACGGTACGCCAGAAGTTCGAGTCGCCGCACGTTGGCGATATCCCGGCAGTCGTCGCCAGCGAGTTTGAAAAGCCGGAAATTCGCTCCAAGGTTAAACCTGGCCAGGTGATTGCGGTCGGGTGCGGCAGCCGCGGCGTTAACAATATTGCCAAGATCACCAAATCTGTCATCGAGGGATTGCACTCGTTGGGCGCGAAGCCGTTCATCTTCCCTTGTATGGGCAGTCACGGCGCGGCGACGGCGGAGGGTCAGAAAGAGGTCCTCGAGGGCTACGGGATTTCTGAAGCGACGATGGGCGTTCCGATTCGCGCCACCATGGACACCACGATTGTCGGGGAACTCGACGACGGGACACCAGTGCACATGGACGCAAACGCCGCGCAGGCTGACGGCATTGTCGTCATCAATCGCATCAAACCGCACACCTCGTTTCGCGGCCCGACCGAGAGCGGCATTACCAAGATGCTCGCCATTGGCATTGGAAAAATCATCGGCGCTGCGACCTATCACCAGCATGGCATGGACGTGTTTCCAACACTGTTGCCTAAAGTGCGTGACGTCAATATCAAGTCGCGCAATGTACTGTTTGGCGTGGGTATCGTGGAAAATGCCTACGATCAGACCGCAGTGATTGAACTGATTGCAGCAGAAAACATCGCAGAACGTGAGCCGGTGCTACAGGAAATGGCCAAACGCAACATGCCCCGCATCCAGTTCTCCGAGGTCGACGTTCTCGTCATCGAGGAAATGGGTAAGAACATCAGCGGCGCGGGCTTCGATCCGAACGTGACCGGCCGCAACAGACGCCACGTCGACTGGTCCAACGATCCGTTAGTCAAAAAAATTGTCGTACTGAGTCTGACGCCGGGAAGTCATGGCAACGCCACCGGGATCGGCGGCGCCGACGTCATTACCATGCGTCTGTATCGTGATATGGATGTCGGCGCAACCTACGCAAATGTAATTACCTCCATGAGCCTGGGAGGCGCCGCCATTCCAATCATCATGAACTCCGACAAAGAAGCCATCGCGCTGGCAGTCAAAACAGTGGTGCGAGTCAAACCCGAAGACTGCCGCATCGTACGCATACGCAATACCCTGGACCTGGCGCAAATCGAGGTCTCGGAGCCAATGCTCGGCGAAGTGAAGGCAAAGCCGGAATGCTTCAGCATCGTCTCACCAGCGCGGCCATTTGTGTTTGACCGGGATGGCACGCTGTCACCGTTGTCCCACGACCAGGACCTGGAGGCGGCAACCGGGTGAGGCGCGTATACGGAGCGCCCAGCCATCACAGCCGAGGTCCGTCGAGGCTGCGTTAATCTGGTCCGGAAAAGCACGGGCCCGCTTGGGTGCGCGCTACAGGATTGCCGGGCTGTGCTGTCGTCAACGGCAGTCTTGTGCTGACAAGTCGCCCTGCGGTGCATGTTCCGCATATTCGACAGGGATATATCTCGCTTTACCGATAGAAGGATTGGTGATAAGCGAACCACCAGGAAATGGCACCGCGCTAACAAATGCGAGGCCTTCATTGATCACACGCGTGCATTCACGCTTTCGATCGACATGACAATCGGATTGCATGCCGATTACATCTATCCACAATTTCTGTGGATAACCTTGTGGATTGCAACGCGCTACGAACGCAAACTCTTTTCGCAACATGATGCACTCTTTGTACTGCTCAATTTTTCATCAGCGCTGTCGCCGACCGGAGACAACTCGTTACAATTGCATATTGACTCCTTTCTAAATTAGTTATGCGCATAACAGATATCCGCACCATTGCTGTTGAAGTCAAGCTCGAGCAAACCGTGTTCGACGCCAACTACACCATGGCCACCAAGCCTGCCTTGCTGGTCGAGGTACACACTGATGACGGCGTAATCGGGATCGGCGAAGCCGCGCACTTCGGCGGTCCAATGGCATCGACTGCGCAAGTCATTGAACATGAACTGAAGCCGTACCTGATCGGTGAAGATCCGAGCGAAATTGAACGCTTGTGGGAGCGCATGCATCGGCGTGCCTACAAGCACGCACGCGGCGGCGTGGTCATAGCGGCAATCAGTGGCATTGACATCGCGCTGTGGGATCTGCGCGGCAAGGCCGCGAACATGCCGGTGTGGCGATTGCTGGGTGGATACCGCAAGCGAGTCCCCGCTTACGCGACAGGTGGCTTCTATGCTGAAGGCAAAGGTATCAGGGAATTGGTAGCGGAAATGCAGACTTATGTCGGCGCCGGTTTTCGTGCGGTGAAAATGAAAGTTGGCCGCAACAGCAGGATTGAGATGTCCGCGTTGCGTGCTTCTGACGAGCGCGGTGTCGCTGAGGTCAGCCTCGAAGAGGATATCGAACGCGTCGCCGCCGTTCGCGAAGCGATCGGACCGAACGTTCGCCTCGCCGTTGACGCCAATGGCGCCTGGGACGTCGCCACCGCGGTCAGGATGGGGCGAGCCATGGAGCGATACGATATTTATTGGTTTGAGGAGCCGGTGTGGCCCGACGATGTCGCCGGCAGCCGCGAAGTCGCTGAGAAAACCGCTATCGCCATCGCCGGCTATGAAACGTGTAGCTACGGCATTGTCGACTTTGCCCGCTACATCTCTTCGCGTGCCGTGCATTTCGTGCAACCTGACGTCGCCTGGGCGGGCGGACTGACCGAATCGTTGAAGATCGCCCACATGGCTCAAGCGGCGAATATGCCGATCGCACCCCATATTCACGGCTCGGCCGTTGCCGTGGCCGCCGGACTGCACCTGCTCGGTGCGGTGCGCAATGGCAGCATGGCCGAAACCGTGTTTCCGGCACACGAACTGATGACTGCTCTGGTAAAGCAGCCGCTGCCACTCGACCCTGCAACTGGTGAAATCGAATTGTCGGAGCGGCCCGGGTTAGGAATCGAGCTGGATCCCGACACGGTCGAACGGTTCCGCGTTGGGTGAAAGGGTTCACCGCCGGGTACGCGGAGGACGCAGAGGAAAATCCGGAGAATTTCTTCCAGAAATGCTGGTGTGATGATGCCAGACCAAACAGCGCTGCGTGTTGCTCGAGCCTGCTATGGCCCCTCGACTCGTTACTGCCCTTTCGGTTGCCAGTCTCGGGCGCGCTGCTGTGCTTCTGCCAGTTCTTTCGGCTCGAGTTTTGAAGCGATGAAATCGCGCACTTTCTCAACCTGCGCGCGTTCGTCGCCACTTAGCTGCGCTGCTGCAAGATTACTCCACACGTAGGCTTCAACGAGGTCCTGCTCGACGCCGGTACCTTCGTGATACATCCAGCCCAACCTGCTCTGCGCACGCGCATCGCCTTTCTCAGCAGCAAGTTTGTACCACTTCGCAGCCTGCACGGAATCCTTGCTGACACCCTTGCCATCTTCATAAATGTAGCCGAGAACATACTGCGCATACGTACTGCCTTGTCGCGCCGGCTCGAGATACCACTTGGCAGCCTGTGCGTAATCCTGCTCGACGCCGGTTCCGAAAAAGTACAACGCGCCGAGTGCTTCCATTGCTTCACGGTTGCCCGCTTCGGCGGCTGCACGATACCACTTGGCCGCTGTTACACCGTTCTTTTCAACACCGCGACCTTCCTCGTAGAAGTAACCGAGCATGTACTTCGCCTGCACATCGCCATTCTGAGCCGCTTTCTCGAACCAGTTTGCCGCTTGCGCATCATCTGCCGTCACGCCTTTGCCCTGGTGGTATGCCCACGCCAGACTCGAATACACCGACGTTTCCCCCTGCTCCGCGGCCTTTAGAAACCATTGCGCTGCCAGGGCATCATCCTGCGCGACACCTATTCCCTGCGTATACAGAAAACCGAGACTGGCCTGTGCTCTCGGCTCACCCTGATCAGCGGCCTTGCGGTACCACTGCGCCGCCTTTTGTGGATCGGCACTGACACCCTGGCCATTCTCATACATCCAGCCCATCAGGTACTGTGGATAGGCACGTCCTTCAGCCGCGACTTTTTCGTACCACTTGGCAGCTTCGGCATAGTCGCGGTCAACGCCGCGCCCAAAAAAATACAATGCAGCGAGTGCCTCCTGCGCATCCGTGTTGCCATCTTCCGCAGCGACCCGATAATACTTTGCTGCTCTTGCGGGATTTCGCTCGACGCCCTGTCCCTGGTCATAGAGGTAAGCGAGCAGGAACGCTGGATAGGGTTTGCCATTGTCAGCCGGACCCTCGTACCACTTCGCCGCAAGTGTAAAGTCCACCGCTACACCTTTGCCGAAGAAGTAAATTCCGCCAAGAGTTTCCTGCGCTTCGGTTTGGCCTTGCTCGGCGGCCTTCGTATACCACTCGATGCCGGACGCAAAATCCTGCGGCACACCGCGGCCATTGAAATAGCACTCGCCGAGGTAGAACTGTGCCAATGCATCGCCCTGTTCGGCAGACTTGCGGAATTCCGTCACCGCCGTTTGAAAGTCTTCTTTCTTATATGCCTCGTAGCCCTTGAGCGTATCGGCAGCGGCATTCAGCGACATCGCAAACAGCAACAACAATCCCATGATGCGTCGCATGAAACTCTCCTTCACTGTCTTCCACTCAATTTGTTCATGATTTATTTTTTGTTGTCCACCTTTGAAAGCGGCACTTCAGTCCGTAACGGTTGGCAAATTCTTCGTACAGTCCAGCAGCCGGCCATTATCGGCCTGCAAGCAGTTTCCGCTCGTGCCTCCCCGAAGGCAACCATCACAACACGCGCGAACAAACTACGCCGGATACCGACCGAACGCCGCGCGGTGTCAGGACCCCAAGCGTCGCCATGCATAAGGCAGCCGGCGCAATAACAGGTCCATCAGATAGGCAAATAGTGCCAGCATCGCGAGCCAGGGCCATAACGGCGTGGAGCGCTGCCCGCTATCTTCACCAACCTCAAATATTTCTGCCGCCGTTACGCCCACCTTGCCGCCCGTCTCACGCGCGACGGTCTGCAGCAGGTCGAGGTTCGGCGGCAAAGATCGGTACTCATCCGGAAAACCTGAAAACATCATGCGTGTACCGGCTCGCTCTACGGTGACTTTGTCAATGCCGCCGGCGACTCGAAGATCCGCAGTAAGCGTTTCCGCCGCCGCAATGTCTATGCGCGCCCGATATGCGCCGGGGCCGACTTGGCGCAAGGGCACCGATGCCTCCTGCGCGCCGCGTTGCGTGC
>JBFKXV010000092.1:0-7975 GCA_041637935.1 Burkholderiales bacterium
CATGCGCTCACTGTGCACGCAGCATGGTGCAGTGATGATTTTCGACGAAGTAATGACCGGCTTTCGGGTTGGGCTGCAAGGTGCGCAAGGCTTGTACGGCATTACTCCGGACATGACGACGTTGGGTAAAGTCATTGGCGGTGGCTTGCCGGTCGGCGCCTTTGGAGGACGGCGCGACATCATGCAAAAAATTGCTCCGTTGGGGCCGGTCTATCAGGCGGGTACCCTGTCCGGCAATCCGGTTGCGGTTGCGGCCGGGCTTGCTACCCTCAAGCTGGTCAGCGCGCCGGGGTTTTTCGAAAGCCTGTCGGCGACGGCGACGCAGCTTGTGGACGGAATGTCACGCATCGCACTGGAAGCAAATCAGGACTTCAGCGCGCAATCGGTCGGCGGCATGTTCGGAATGTATTTCCGGTCTGCTGTCCCACAGACTTTCTCTCAGGTCATGGAAGCCGACGCAGACAAGTTCAACCGCTTCTTCCATCGTATGCTTGAGGCGGGAATCGCAATTGCCCCCTCGGCATTCGAGGCCGGTTTCGTGTCCGCGGCGCACGGCAAGGACGAGCTCGAGCGCACTTTTGATGCCGCCCGGCATGCGTTCAGCAGCTCGTAGAACTAACGCAAACCTGATATGTACTCGGCAAGCGCCTCGATTTCCGCTTCACTGAGCTGCGCTGCGACCATGCGCATCATGGCATTTACGTCATTGTTGCGAACGCCTGCGCGGAAAGCACGTAGCTGCGCAGCGGTGTACTCCGCATGCTGTCCGGAAACACGCGGATACTGTGGCGGAACTCCGGCGCCATCGGGTGAGTGGCAGGCGGCACACGCGGCAATCCCTTTGGCAGGAACGCCGGCGCGGTACAGTTGTTGGCCTGTCGTGACCAACTCCAGATTCTCGGCGAAGCCCTGCTTGGCCGGCTTGCTGGCGTAGAAGGCGGCCAGATTGCGCATGTCCTCGTCAGACAGGTTGGCGACCATGCCCGCCATGATTGCGTTGGCGCGAGCGCCGGCTTTGTATTCCGTCAGTTGTTTGTAAAGGTAACCGGCATGTTGTCCGGCCAGATTCGGGTTTGCGCTGAGCGGGCTATTGCCATCCGCGCCATGGCAGGCCACACACACCTGCCCGGCAATGCGTGCGCCTTTGCCGGCGTCGCCGAATTTCCCGTCACCCTGCTCGCTCGCGCCGTGCCCCGCAGCAGCGGCCACCACCGCGAGCGCCGGCGCAATCAGTAACGCAATGAACCGCATCATCAATGCAAACTCCCCATTTGTTTTCGGGCCCCTGGCCAGGGCCGGTCGGACTCGTAATTGTAGCTGAAGCCTTGCCGGTGACTTCGCGATTACAACAGGCGGTGTTTCATAAATCAGCTGACAAGCTCAATCAGTTGCCGCAGGACAGCACGGCAGAAGTGGTTTTTGCGGGGCGATCCAACGCTGGCAAGTCGAGTGCGCTTAATTGCCTCACTGGCAGGCGCAAGCTTGCGCATGTCAGTAAAACGCCCGGCCGTACACGCCTGATCAACTTCTTCACCATCGACGCCACAACTTATCTTGTCGACCTGCCGGGCTATGGCTATGCGCAGGTGCCGGGCGAGATGAAGCGGCACTGGGAGGGCCTTCTCACCGGCTACCTTAACCAGCGGCAGCAGATCCGCGGGCTGGTTGTCGTGATGGACGTGCGGCATCCGATGACGCCGCTCGACCAGCAGCTGCTCGATTGGTTTGCCGCGACCGGCAAACCGGTGCATGTACTGCTTACCAAAGCAGACAAACTGTCCCGCTCGCAGGCCGCCAACCAGTTGCGAAAGGTCGAGTCCGCACTTCGCAAGGACTATCCGGGCTTTTCGGCACAGCTATTTTCCAGCAACGGCAAGCTGGGTCTACAGGAGGCACAAGCCATTGTCGGCCAGTGGCTGTCGGCCACCGGGGCGAGCGGCAAGTAGAATAAAAACCCGGGCGGCTTGTGGGCACGCCCGGGGGAGGAAAATGCCTTATTGGATAAGGCACCCGCTCAGGGAGGAGAAGCGGGAGACATATCGTCTTTTGCTGAGAACGTGGTGCTGTAAGAAAGTTCCGCCATTGCTGCCGCAAGAGCCTCGATTGCAAATATAACTGTCTGTATTAGATGAAGGAAACGGAATGAATGTATATGGCGAGTTTCCCCGCCGACGCATGCGCCGCAATCGTCGCGATGACTTCTCCCGGCGCCTTGTGCGTGAGAACGTACTCACCGCGAATGATCTGATCTATCCGGTATTTGTCATCGACGGTAACAACACAAGGCAGGCCGTGGCATCGATGCCGGGCGTGGAACGCGTTACGCCGGACTTGCTACTCGGGGTTGCGGAACGGTGCCTCGCGCTTGGCGTTCCGGCAATCGCACTGTTTCCGGTTGTTGATCAGTCGCTCAAGACGCCGATGGCAGAACAGGCCTACAGCGAAGCGGGTCTGGTACCTCGTTGCGTTCAGGCGCTGAAGTCGCGCTTTCCCGAGCTCGGTGTGATCACCGATATCGCCCTGGACCCTTACACCAGCCATGGACAGGATGGGTTGATCGATTCGGACGGTTACGTACTGAATGATGAAACCATCGAGGTTTTGGTCAAGCAGGCGTTAAGTCATGCCCAGGCGGGCGTCGATATTGTTGCCCCGTCGGACATGATGGATGGTCGTATCGGTGCGATCAGGGTGGCGCTCGACGAACATCAGCACACGCGTGTCAGGGTGCTGGCTTACGCCGCGAAGTATGCGTCCGGTTTCTATGGCCCGTTCCGCGACGCGGTCGGGTCGGCGGCGAACCTTGGCAAAAGCAGCAAGGAGACGTATCAAGTTGATCCAGCCAACTCGGACGAAGCGCTTTGGGAAGTCGGCCTCGATTTGCATGAGGGCGCGGACATGGTCATGGTCAAGCCCGGCATGCCGTACCTGGACATCGTTCGTCGCGTCAAGACCGAATTCATGATGCCGACCCTGGTGTATCAGGTCAGCGGCGAATTCTCAATGCTGAAAGCGGCATTTCAGAATGGCTGGCTCGACGAGGAGCGTTGCATGCTCGAGTCGCTGCTGGCTTTCAAACGTGCTGGCGCCGACGCGGTGCTGACCTATTTTGCGCTCGATGCTGCCGAGCGGCTTCGAAGCACGGCTTAGTTAACCTGCCTATTTCCCGAAAGTGAACAGGTACAGGCTTTCCCTGCGCGACACTGCCCAAAAACTTCCTGTCACCTTGATTCGTTTTGTAAATACATGGGATGCGCTACCGCCTTCAGGAAATAGGCAGGTTAAGCGCCGGGCGCTGAGCGAAAGCGCCTTTACTGTGCCGGATCAACCGTCGAGCCTGGCTGTGGTTCCTGCTGCTGCATCGCGGTCACCGGTCCGATCCCGGCATGCCTGAATGGCCGGCCGTTCGAGGTGCTGCGAAGGCTCAGGCGCAAATCGTTGTAGGCGAATACCGAGATATTGAAATCGGCGTCATTGGTGCCGACCAAAAAAGCAACGATGGTGGCTGGCTCAGCGCCACGGTAGATGTTCCTGTGCCGTTGTTTATATTCAAAGCCCTGGTTGAGCATGAAGATCTCGACATCTTTCGGGCTATCGGTAAACAGATGCAGGTCAATGCTGCTGTAGCGCCCCGCATTGCCCTCCAGCACCGGCCCTGAAAGCTGAGGGTTGAAACGCTCCAGGGCGCACATCATTTGCAGCGCACAAGAGCGTAGGTGTGCCACCCGCGCCGCATGCTCATCTGCCTGATAGAGCTGCAAATAGCTCTGCAGCGCCAGTTCCACCTCTTCGTTGCTGGGCAGGCTGCGGGTTTCGGGCGCGCCGGCCTGCCGGGCGGCTTTTCGCTTGGCCAGTGAGAAATCGTCGACGCCGTCGACCGCCATCAGGCGTGCCGCCAGATGCGCGATTCGTGATCGAAGCTGCCGACTGGTGGCGTGATCTCGAGCCATGTTGATTTGAGTTAACAGGCCCTAGTACAACTGGTCGTTGATCTCTTCGTTGGGTCTGGCCGGCTCGGTCTGAAACAGAAAGCCCGTACCGGGTTCGGGCGGGACATTCTCATGATAGAAATACTCGATGATCTGGTTTGCGGCAGCGGAGTCGCGCAATCCGGTTTCCGGGTTGATCGCCACCGCCGTGACGCCTTCAGGTGCGATCGGAATTTCCTCGCGCTGACCGCGCAGTGCCGTCGCCATGTAGGACACCCACATCGGCAGGGCAGTCTTGGCGCCAGTCTCATACTCACCGAGTGACCGGGGTATGTCGTGCCCAACCCAGGCGACTGCCACCAGGTTGCGCTGAAATCCCGCGAACCAGGCATCCATTTGGTCGTTGGTGGTGCCCGTCTTGCCAGCGAGGTCGACCCGGCCGAGCGACATGGCGCGCGTACCGGTGCCGCCACGGATCACGTCCTGCATCATGTTGAACATGATGAATGCGTTGCGCGGGTCAATCACCCTGTCGGCAGTGTCGCCAGCAATCAACGGCGCGGCTGTACCCAGAACATTGCCCTGGCGGTCCTCGATTCGCTCAATGAAGTAAGGCGTGACGTAATATCCTCCGTTGGCGAACACGGCATAGCCCATGGCCAGTTCCAGCGGCGTCACCGAGCCGGCGCCAAGCGCCATGGTCAGGTAAGCCGGATGTTTGCGCCGCTCGAATCCGAACCGGGTCAGGTATTCCTGGGCGAATCGTGGCGTTATTGCCTGCAGAATCCGGATTGACACCAGATTCTTTGATTTGGTCAGCGCGGTGCGCATGCGAATCGGACCCGAAAAGCCGCCATCGAAGTTCTTCGGCTCCCACGGGATGGCGCCGGTTTCGCTGGCGTCAATCGTGATCGGCGCGTCGTTGATGATGGTTGCCGGCGTGAAACCTTTTTCCAGCGCTGCCGAATAAATAAACGGCTTGAAGCTCGAACCGGGTTGGCGCCGCGCCTGAGTGACGTGATTGAACTTGTTGCGATCGAAATCGAATCCGCCGACAAGCGAGCGTATCGCGCCGCTATTGGCGTCGACCGATACGAAAGCGCCTTCGACCTGCGGTAGCTGTGTGACTGCCCACCCAATCTTCTTGTCGTTCATGACGCGAATCAGCGCACCCCGTTTGAGGCGCGTCTTCGGCGGCGCCGTCTTGCCGATCATCGGTTCGGCAAAAGCCAGCCCTTCTCCGACGATGGTGACACGTTCGCCGCCTTTTCGGTACGCGTTCAGCGATTTTTGCGATATATCCAGAACGATGGCGGGAAACATCCCGTCACTTCCCGTCTCGTCCTCGAGCGCATCTTCGAGCTGTTCGTCAGAGACGTCCTTGGGCAGATCGAAGTAACCCTCGGCACCGCGATAGCCCTGGCGCTGGTCGTATTCGAGCATATGCTTGCGCAGGGCGGCATAAGCCGCATCCTGGTGTTTCTTGGAAAGCGTCGTATAAACGCGGAAGCCGCGCGTATAGGAGTCTTCCTTGTAGGCATCGAATATCGCCTGGCGGACCATTTCAGAGAAATGCTCGGACCGCGTGGCGTAACTGGTGCTCTGGGCGGCGATGCTGATCTCTTCTTCTTCGGCGGCCTTGAATTGCTCGGCGTCGATCTGCCCGGTTTCGAGCATGCGCCGCAGCACGTGATTCTGGCGATCTTTTGCGCGGGACATGTTGGCGACCGGGTTGTATCGGGAAGGTGCTTTTGGAAGCCCCGCCAGCATCGCGATTTCCGCCAGATTCGCCTCACTGAGTGACTTGCCGAAGTAGACCTGGGCCGCCGCCCCGAAGCCGTAGGCGCGCTGGCCGAGATAGATCTGATTGATATAGATCTCGAGAATCTGCTCCTTGCTCAAGTTGCGTTCGATCTTGAAAGCGAGCAACGCTTCGTTGAATTTGCGCTTGAGGGTTTTTTCGGAGGTGAGAAAGAAGTTGCGTGCCACCTGCATGGTGATGGTACTGGCACCCTGGCGTGCTTCCTTGGCGCGGAAATTTGCCAGTGCGGCTCGCGCCACGCCGATGTAATCGACGCCGCCGTGTTCGTAGAAGCGCTCGTCTTCGACCGCGATGATGGCCTGTTTCAGCTTGTCGGGCGTGTCCTCGATCTTGACATAGGCACGGCGCTCTTCACCGAACTCACCGATCAGCTCCCCTTCGGCGCTGTATATCTGCAACGGGATTTTCGGTTGATAAGCGGCCAGAACCTCGATTGAAGGCAGCCGCGGATAGGCAATAACTGCCGCATATCCGAGCAATAGCATGCCGGCCACACCTAAGGCGGCAAATGCGACCAGTGGATAGAACCACCAGCGGGAGGTCATGGATCGAACGAAGCGGCTAACAGCCATGGTTTTCGAAGGGCCACATTATATAGAGACAAAAACACGGCGAGTGCGACGGAGGCAGCCTTTTTGCTTTACTTGCAGTGAGGTTGTTGCTAGGGTTTAATGTAATTTATGCAAAGATTCGTCTAACTGGCCTATGCTCAAAGGAAAATTAGAGTTTAACACAGACTTATTTAGCTCCTTGGTAAAGCCCAAAGCGCCGCCGCTTATCGGCGTCGACATCAGTTCTTCGTCAGTCAAGATGGTCGAACTGTCGGGCAGCGGCAAGGGGGCTTATCGCCTCGAACGTTACACCATCGAACCATTGCCCCATGAGGCGGTGGTTGACGGCAATATCATGAATCTGGAACAGGTCGGCGATTCCGTGCGACGTGCCTGGAAGCGCATGGGAACACGAATCAAAACGCTTGCCATGGCAGTCCCCTCAGCGGCCGTCATCACCAAGAAAATCGTTCTCGACGCTGGCCAGAGCGAGGATGACATGGAGGCTCAGGTCGAGGCCGAGGCCAACCAGTACATCCCGTTTGCTCTTGAAGAGGTCGATCTGGACTTTCAGGTGCTCGGGCCGGACCCGAACAATCCTGAGCAAGTCGAAGTCATGCTGGCCGCGGCGCGCAAGGAAAAGGTCGAGGACCGGGTGGCTGTTGCCGAAACAGTCGGCCTGAAAACGACAGTGATGGATATCGACGCCTTTGCCGCGCAGAACGCGCTGGAACTGATGATGGCTGAATTGCCCGATGGTGGCCGTGATCAAACCGTCGCGCTGGTCGATATCGGCGCCTCCATCATGAACGTCAATATCCTGATAAACAATCAATCTGTTTATATGCGTGAGCAGCCATTCGGTGGTCTTCAGCTGACCCAGGAGATCATGCGCGCTTACGGTATGTCGATTGAAGAGGCCGATGCAGCCAAGCGCAACGGCAACCTGCCGGACAACTATCAAAGCGACGTTCTGGGACCGTTCATGGATACGTTGGCTCTGGAAGTGGTGCGCGCATTGCAGTTCTTCTTTACGTCGACGCAGTATAGCCAGGTCGATCAACTCTATCTTTCGGGCGGCACTGCCAGTATTCCCGATCTGGCCGAAGTGGTGGCCGAGCGCACCCAGGTTAACACCGTGATAGCGAATCCGTTTTCCGGAATGGAAATACCTGGCCGCATCAAGCGTGCTCAGCTTCTTATCGACTCTCCTTCCTTGCTGGTGAGTTGCGGTTTGGCGCTACGGAGGTTCGACGCATGATACCTATTAACCTACTTCCTTACCGTGCTGAACGACGCAAGGAGCTGCAGAAGCAGTTTGCGATTCTTGCCGCGTTGACAGCAGTGATCGGAGGCATTGTCTGGTTCCTCGGACACTCTTTCCTGGATGGCCGAATCAACAACCAGAATCAGCGCAACAAGTTTCTTGAAACCAAGATTGCTGAGCTCGACAAAAAGATTGCCGAGATCAAGAAACTCAGGACGCAAACCCAAGCCTTGCTGGCTCGCAAGCGCGTTGTCGAAACATTGCAAAGTAATCGGACCGAAAGCGTGCGGTTGCTCGATCAACTGGTGCGCCAGTTGCCCGAAGGAGTGCATTTGAAAACGATCAAGCAGTCAGGCAAGAACGTCAGCATCCTCGGGTTCGCGACATCGAATGCGCGGGTATCGAC
>JBFKXV010000093.1:0-7947 GCA_041637935.1 Burkholderiales bacterium
CGCCGGAGGGCGTACCCATCTGGTCAGTCCGACAATGGCCGCCGGTGCGGCGATTGCCGGGCACTTCGTCGACGTGCGCTCGGACCGGTAACGGCGGGCCATTCGGGCGCATCGTGTCGCGTGACGCGGCTTTCGATCAAGCCATTTTCGATCAAGCGATGAACGAACGAAACAACCAATAAACGACAACACTAGCGAAGGCTGACAGGCAATGGAGAAATTCACCCGTCTCGAAGGCATGGTGGCACCGCTCGATCGGGCCAATGTCGATACCGACGCGATTATCCCTAAGCAGTTTCTGAAGTCGATCAAGCGCTCGGGTTTCGGTGTCAATCTGTTCGATGCATGGCGATTTCTCGATCATGGCGAACCCGGTATGGACATCTCGACGCGAAAGCCCAATCCGGATTTCGTGTTGAACCAGTCCCGTTACCAGGGTGCAAGCATATTGCTGGCGCGCAAGAATTTCGGTTGTGGATCATCACGCGAGCACGCGCCTTGGGCGTTGTGGGATTACGGCTTCAGGGCGGTCATCGCGCCGAGTTTCGGCGAGATCTTCTACAACAACTGCCTGAAGAATGGGCTGCTGCCGATTGTTCTGACCGACACCGAAGTCGAGCACCTGTTTCACCAGGTCGCGGCATTTCCCGGGTTCCGGCTGGTGGTCGACCTCGAGCAGCAAGCCGTTGCCACGGTCGACGGCAAAACGGTGTGTCGATTCGAAATGGATGCGTTCCGCAAACACTGCCTGCTCAACGGGCTCGACGAGATCGGCCTGACACTGCAACATGCAGACGAAATCAAGGCCTTTGAAGAACAACATATGGGTCGGCAGCCTTGGCTGTTTTCCTAACCCCTGGCGGGCAAAAAATTCTGGCATTCATTTGCAGCGGGCGCCATTTTGGATAGGTGCGGTTTTCGATAGTTGCGATTCTCGACACGTGCCAGTTTCGACAGGTGAGATGAAGCGGCTGAGCGCGCCGCTTTTGCGCTAACACACTGACAGGACCAACATGAAAATTGCAGTTCTTCCCGGTGACGGCATCGGACAGGAAATCATCAAGCAGGCGCTGCGCGTGCTCGATGCCGTGCGCGGTGACGGTATCGACGTGGAGATCGAACAGGCGGCGATCGGCGGCGCCGGCTACGATGAACATGGCGATCCGCTGCCGGCGAGCACGCTCAAGTTGGCCAAGGCGGCCGACGCCGTGCTGCTCGGTGCTGTTGGTGGCCCGCAGTACGATGAACTGCCGCGCGCCATGCGGCCCGAACAGGGCTTGCTGCGCATCCGCAAGGAACTGGGCTTGTTTGCCAATTTGCGCCCGGCACTGGTTTACAAGGAACTGGCCGAAGCGTCGTCGCTGAAACCGGAACTGGTCGAGAACCTCGACCTGATGATTCTGCGTGAACTGACCGGTGACATCTACTTCGGCGAGCCACGTGGACAGCGTAAAACTGACAGCGGCGAGCGCGAAGGTTTTGACACGATGAAGTACAGCGAATCGGAGATTCGCCGTATCGCGCATGTCGGGTTCACTATCGCCGGCAAGCGCAACCGCAAGCTTTGCTCGGTCGACAAGGCAAACGTTCTCGACACCAGCATTCTGTGGCGCGAAGTTGTGACCGAGGTTGGCAAAGACTATCCCGACGTCGAGCTGAGTCACATGTATGTCGACAACGCGGCGATGCAACTGGTGCGCGCGCCCAAGCAGTTCGATGTCGTGTTGACCGGAAATATGTTCGGCGACATTCTTTCCGATGAGGCGTCCATGCTGACCGGGTCAATTGGCATGTTGCCGTCGGCATCGCTCGATGCGAACAACAAGGGACTGTACGAGCCGGTGCATGGCTCCGCGCCGGATATCGCTGGCAAGAACCTGGCGAATCCGCTGGCCACGATCTTGTCGGTGGCAATGATGCTGCGCTATACCTTTGGCATCGACGACGCCGCGCAACGCATTGAGAAAGCGGTTGGTAGCGTTTTGCAGCAGGGATTGCGCACGCCGGACATTTATCAGCAGGGCACCACCGAGGTTGGTACTTCGCAGATGGGCGATGCGGTGGTCGCTGCGCTCGGCGACTGAACCGGTTAGTGCTAGAACTGATTAGTGTTAGAGATGATTAGTTTTAGAGCTAATTCGTGTTAGCGGCGATCAGTGCGATACTGAACGGGTGTTAAATGAACAGCCAGGTTGGTGGCCGGAACCAGGTGGTTGATAGGAAATTGTGATGCGGGTCGGAATCGTTGGATGGCGGGGAATGGTCGGATCGGTGCTCACGCAGCGCATGCGTGCGGAAGCGGATTTCGATCTCATTGAGCCGGTATTTTTCAGTACCTCGCAGGCGGGTGGACAAGCGCCTGACGTTGGCAAGACGGTGCCGCCGCTGAAAGACGCCGCGAATATCGACCAGCTGTCGCAAATGGACGTGGTGATCTCTTGTCAGGGCGGCGACTACACGCGGGACGTTCATCCAGCGCTGCGTGCCGGCGGCTGGAACGGTTACTGGATTGATGCCGCCTCGGCACTGCGCATGAATTCCGATGCGGTGATCATTCTCGATCCGGTCAATCGCGATTTGATCGACAAGGCGCTGGCTAACGGCACCAGGGACTTCATCGGTGGCAACTGCACAGTGAGTCTGATGCTGTTGGCCATGCACGGCCTGTTGCGCGAAGGTTTGGTTGAGTGGCTAACCGCCATGACCTATCAGGCTGCTTCCGGCGGCGGTGCACAGCACATGCGCGAACTGGTCGCACAGATGGGCTTCGCGCACGCCAGCGTAGACACCCTGCTCAGTGATCCGGCGAGTTCGATACTGGATATTGATGCAGGCGTGGCGGGCGCATTGCGCTCTACACAACTCCCAACAGATCAGTTCGGCGTGGCCTTGGCGGGAAGCCTGATTCCGTGGATTGATCAGGATCTGGGCAATGGTCAGAGCCGCGAGGAATGGAAAGCGAGTGCTGAAGGCAACAAGATTCTCGGGCGCGAGGCTGATCCGATTCCACTCGACGGAATCTGCGTGCGAATTGGCGCCATGCGTTGCCATAGTCAGGCGCTGACATTCAAGCTGGCACGTGACTTGCCACTGTCGGAAATCGAAGATCTTCTCGATGGTGCAAACGAGTGGGTACGCGTCGTTGCTAATCGCAAGGAAGACAGCGTTCGGGAACTCGCTCCGGCCGCTGTGACCGGAACGATGTCGATTCCGATTGGCCGCTTGCGCAAACTCCCCATGGGAGGGGAGTTTTTGTCTGCATTTACCGTTGGGGACCAGCTCCTCTGGGGTGCTGCCGAACCGCTGCGCCGGATGCTGCGGATCATTCTGCGGCAGTGAGTGCCGCAGGGCGTAAGAAGAATTTACAAAACAGATTTTCAGCTGTAAAAAAGGGGGGTTACGGGACAATCCCACAGGGATTGTTAGCTTGCATATATAACTACATGATGTTACTTTAAATGCCGATTCAAACACATAGTTCGGGGTGGGCGCATTGATGGGTAAATCGCTGTCTGCGTGGATCGGTGGCGCGATTCTGGGGGCGTCGAGCCTTTATTCGCATGCCGCGGGCCTTGGAAGCCTTGAAGTGAAATCGGTGCTCGGCGAACCGTTGCGCGCGGAAGTAACCGTGTCGGCCACGCCGGCCGAGATTCCCTCCCTGGCGGCGCGTCTGGCTTCCCCGGGCGCTTATGAGGCGGCAGGCCTCGTCTATAGCGGAATCGTCCGTCAGCTTGCCGTCACCTTGAACAAGAGCGGCAGCGTACCGGTACTCACCATCACCTCGGCTGGTCCCATCAACGAGCCGGTAGTCGATCTGCTGCTCGAACTGAGCTGGTCCTCAGGGCGGGTATCACGCGAATACACCGCTTTCATTGATCCACCATTCATTGTTGCCGAGCGCGAACGACGTCGTGTGCAGGAAGCGCTGGCTGAAGCCGAGGCGCAAGCGGCGGCTGAAGAAGGCGCCGAGACGCGCGCCGCCAGTTTGCCGGATGCGCCGACACCGCAGCCGCTGCCCGAAGAGCCTGGCACAGAAACGGTCACGGTGACTTCTCCGGATGCCGCCATCGATCAGACGGTAGAAACCGAGCCCGTCACGGCCATGCCAGAACCAGAAGTGGTGGAAGAGACCGTGCTGGCACCGGTCGAGACAATCGGCGGAACCGATCCGACGCTGTTTGGCGCCTCGCCGAGTATCTCCCCGCCCGCCGACGAACCGATGATGGCGGAAGAAAAAATGACTGCTGGTACCGGTGAGACAGGCGTCAGGCGCGAGCCGGTGCCGGGCAAGCCGATCGGCGTCATTCGTGGCGATACGCTGTCAAAAATTGCACTGGCACACAAGCCGGCAGGCGTGACGCTGGAACAGATGCTGGTGGTGTTGTTCCGCAATAACCCGGATGCGTTCTCCGCCAACAACATGAACCGTCTGCGTACCGGCAAGATCATTCGCCTCGGCGATCCTCAGGAATACCGCAACGTCGATCAGGCGCAAGCGCTTCAAGAGGTACGCGTCCAGTACGGCAACTTCAAGGAATACCGCGCGCGTGTCGCCGCCGCTGCCATGCAGCAGCCGACCGGTGAGCAGCCGGCGCAGCAGGCCGCCGCTGGCACGGTGACGCCGAAAGCGGAGCCAGGCGGGGCGGCAGCGGCGCAAAAACCGTCTGAAGTCGTCAAGCTTTCCAGAGGCGAGCCGGCCGCGGCAGGTCAGCCGGGCGCCGGTCAGGCTGAAGCGAAGGCGCTGGAAGAGAAACTGGTTGCCAGCGAAAAGGCCCTCAACGAATCGAACGCGCGTGTCGCCCGCCTGGAAAAGATTATCGAGGACCTGCAAAAGCTGGCCGAAGTGCAGAGCCAGGATATGGCGAAATTGCAGTCGCAAGCGGCAAGCACTGCGCAGCCAGCTCAGCCGGCGGCAAAACCAAAGCCGGCTCCGGCACCGCCCTCGCCGCCGCAACCGACCGGCGCAGTGAAGCCGGCACCAGATAAACCGGCGGCGACCGCTTCAACGGCGCCGGCACAACCCGATAAACCCGCCGGTGGCGAGCCAACCGCACCGGCTGCTGGACAGACAACCGCGCAAGCACCGGCAGCACCGGCACCGGTGCCAACGGCCCCGACCAGCGAACCGGCCGCGGCACCGGCACCGGCGCCGAAGCCATCGGCGCAGCAACCGGTGCGACGCGCGCCGCCCTCGCCGCCACCGCCCGCACCGACTTTGCTCGATCAGGTTCTCGAGCAGCCCTACCTGCTGGCGGTGCCCATCGTGGTGCTGCTGCTGGTCGGCTTGGGCGTATCGCGCCTGCGCGGGCGCAATCGCGAACCCAAGGCACGGTCTGAAGAGGTTGCGCCTGCCACTGCAGCCGCAGGCGCCACCGCCGCCGCATCTTCCAAGCCTGGAACATTCTCGCCGGCTGATACCGACGTCGGCATAGGCTCAACCGATACCGGTGGTGGCGAAGAGGTCGATCCACTCGAAGAAGCCGAGATTTTCCTCGCTTACGGGCGTGACGCCCAAGCCGAGGAACTGCTCAAGGAAGCGCTGACAACGCACCCGGCGCGCTTTGAAATCCACGCCAAGCTGGCAGAGATTTACGCAAAACGCAGCGACAAGGACGCGTTTGAAGATCTTGCCAAGCAAGTGCAGCAAGGCACCGGCGGCGAAGGCGAGAACTGGGATCGCGTCGTAAGACTCGGTTACTCAATTGATCCGGATAATCCGCGCTATGCCGACGGGCAGTCGGACGATGACGACGGTGAAAAGACCGTCGTGATGCGCTCCGAAGACATCACCTCGACGGCTGATCGTCTTGATTTCGAAGTCGGTTCGGGTGACAGCGCCGACAGCGCGGCGCCAGACTTCGATCCATCTGCTACCACCGAATTCGAAGCCTCGCCGATCGTTGATCCGGAAGCCACCATGGAAGGCCCGATCGACGACGACGTGGCAACGATGAAGATCGACATGGCCGAGGCGGGCTTGACCGCGACCGATCTCGATTTGAACGCCGAACTGCCGGAGCTGGATAGTGATCACTCCGCCGGTGAAGAAACGGTGCAATCGCACACCGACACGGTCGGATTCGACGAAGCAGTGCCGTCGATGCCGGAAACGATGGCACCCAAGGAGGACAGCGGGCTCGATTTCAATATCGAGGGCATTTCGCTTGACTCCGACAGCGAGCAAAAAACCATGGAACAGGCGCAAGAGACAATGCCGGATATGCCGGCGCTGGATCTGTCCGGTATCACCCTCGATATGGACGGCGCCACGACGGCCACCCAGGCCGGGTCGTCGGGCAAGGATGAAAAATGGTACGAAGTCCAGACCAAATTTGACCTTGCCAAGGCCTATCAGGAGATGGGCGACAATGACGGCGCAAAGGAGATCCTTCAGGAGGTCATTACCGAGGGCGACTCCGAACAGAAGGCCGCCGCCGAATCGGTTCTCGCCACTCTGGACTGATCATCCCCCTTCAACTGCCGTGCTGAGCTTCGCTGTCAGTCACTGACGAAACGCGAGCCGGCGTAAAATTGTGTATGCGCTTGGCGCTCGGGATCGAATATGATGGCTCGGCGTTCTGTGGCTGGCAGACCCAACCCAACAGCTGTGGCGTGCAGGATGCGCTGGAACGCGCGCTGGGCGAGATCGCCACGCACGACGTGGCGACCATCTGCGCCGGCCGTACCGATGCCGGAGTGCACGCTTGTGCTCAGGTGGTGCATTGTGACGTCGATGTGTCACGCCCGCTCAGTGCGTGGACGCGGGGCGTGAATGCGTCGCTTGGCAGCAGTGCCAGCGTGTTGTGGGCGCGTGAGGTCGACAGCCAGTTCCATGCGCGCTTTTCAGCAACGGCTCGACGCTACAAATACTTCCTGCTCAATCGCCCACAGCGGCCAGGCCTGTTCGGCAATCATGTCGGATGGTTCCACGCACCGCTCGATGAGACCTTGATGGGCGCGGCTGCGCAGACGCTGGTGGGTGAACACGATTTCACCACTTTTCGCGCTGCCGAGTGCCAAGCGAAGAACCCGGTACGGGTGATCCGCGAGCTTGGCGTAACACGACAGGGCGATTTGATTTGTTTTGACGTCACAGCCAATGCGTTCCTGCAGCACATGGTCAGAAACATCATTGGCTCACTGATCTATGTTGGCTGCGCCCGTCAGCCGCCGGGCTGGATGCGCGACATCCTCGAAGCGCGCGAACGACCACTCGCGGCACCGACCATCGCCGCGAATGGTCTATATTTGTGGTCGGTGGAGTACGCACAACACTGGGGCTTGCCGAGCGCGCCGCCCGATTCACTGCCGGACGCAGTGCTGGCGGTATCGCATTGATAAAAACTGCTGTGATGAAAATTGCCTTGATGAAAGCGGCATTGATCAAACAACTGACTTGACCTGAACTGCCAACTGCAAGTGCCGACTGCTGTCAAAATTTGTGGACTGACGCGCATCGAACATGCGCTGACCGCTGCGCGCCTCGGCGCTCATGCCGTTGGCGTGGTGTTGTATCGCGAAAGTCCCCGTTTCGTTTCACATGAACAGGCGCGCAGCATCGTCGATGCGCTGCCTCCGTTCGTCGCCACGGTGGCGCTGATGGTCAACCCTTCCGCCGAGGAGGTGCAGACCGCTATCGAACAGGTCCGGCCGGCGCTGCTGCAGTTTCACGGTGACGAATCAGCCGAATTTTGCAGCCGTTTCAGCCTGCCATATATCAAGGCGTTACGCGTTAAAAAAGAAACGGATTTGCTACAATACGCGCGCGATTACGCTTCGGCCAAAGGCCTGTTGCTCGATACGTTCGTAGAGGGTGCCCGGGGAGGCACCGGTGCCATGTTCGACTGGGGTCTGATTCCGCGCGATTTGCCACTGCCAATAATCCTGGCTGGCGGACTGAATCCCGATAATGTTGCAGAAGCAATCCGGCAAGTCCGACCATGGGCC
>JBFKXV010000094.1:0-7860 GCA_041637935.1 Burkholderiales bacterium
ACACCAACTCGGCGCTCGGGACGTTTCCGAGGCTGCTTGACATCGGTATCGCGCCTGACATCATGGCCGGTAACATCATCGGCATCATGGCACAGCGTCTGGTCCGCACGCTGTGCACGAACTGCAAGGAAGATTATGCACCCAATGCCGAAGAACGACTGCTGCTCGGCGATGCCGACGACCCGGAATTGAAGTTGTATCGACCGGTTGGCTGCCAAGCGTGCAATAACCGCGGTTACCGGGGCCGTGTCGCGGTGTTGGAGATTTTGCACATGGATGCTGATATGGACGAGTTGGTCGCGCGCCGCGCATCGCCCCGGGAACTGCGCGAGGCAGCGCTCACCAAGGGCTTTCGGACACTTGCCGATGAGGGATTGCAGCGCGTTGTCGAGGGCGTGACCAGCCTCTCGGAAGTGGCGCGGGCAATCGACCTGACTTCTCGCGCAAGGTAATCACGACCACGAGGCCCGCGCATGCCATCGTTTCAATACAAAGCCATCGATCGTGATGGCCGCAAAACGCGAGGCCGCCTGGATGCCTATAACGAGGTCGACCTGGAGCTGCGCCTGCGCAAGATGGGGCTTGACCTGATCACCTTACGGGTGATGGCACGTAACGCCCCAGCGGTCAGCAGCAGTAGTATTTCACGCCAGGATCTGATTACCTTCTGTTTCGACATGGAGCAAATTACACGCGCCGGCATCCCTCTTGTCGAAGGATTGCGTGATTTGCGCGACGGTCTCGAAAACCCCCGGTTCCGCGAAGTGCTCACTTCTGCGCTCGAGGACATCGAAGGAGGCAAAACGCTATCAGAAGCATTGGCCGCGTTTCCGAAAGTTTTCAACAAGGTTTTTATCAGCCTGATTCGCGCCGGCGAACTGTCTGGGCAGCTCACCGAAGTGTTCGAAAATCTCGGCAGTACGCTGCGCTGGCAGGACGAGCTTATCGCACAGACACGCAAGTTGCTCATCTATCCGGCGATGGTGTTTTTCGTCGTTGGCGGCGTCGTCATTTTTCTGCTGCTGTATCTGGTGCCGCAGGTCGTTGGCTTGCTCAAGACCATGGGGCTGGATTTGCCACTGCAAACGCGCGTGTTGATCAAGCTGTCCGAGCTCACCAGCGCCTACTGGTACCTGTTGGTGATCATTCCCGTACTGACAATCAGTATCGGCGCAGTTGCAATGCAATCCAGCGCACGATTCAGATACGCGTTTGACTATTTCCTGCTGCGCCTGCCTATCGTCGGTCAAATTCTGCAGAAGATTCTGCTGGCGCGCTTTGCCAATTTTTTCGCGCTGATGTACCGCTCCGGGATCACCATACTCGAAGCCATCCGCACCAGTGAGGACATCGTCGCCAATGGTTATGTTGCCGATGGTTTGCGTCGCGCCGGTCAGCAAATTAACGCCGGTGAAAATCTGTCGGAAGCATTTCAGAACCTAGGAATGTTTCCACCGCTAGTCGTTCGCATGTTACGAGTTGGCGAGAACACCGGTGCGTTGGATACTGCACTGATGAACGTCACCTATTTTTATAATCGTGATGTGAAAGAATCGGTCGACAAAGCGCTGAAGTTGCTGGAACCGACGTTGACATTGCTCCTCGGCATCATCCTTGCGTTGATTCTGTTCTCGGTGCTCACACCCGTTTACGAAATACTCGGACAACTGGATATCTAACCACCGATATGGCGGCCAAAATTCTCGCCTGTATCTCGGCCGACAACGCCACCGTTGCCCAATGGCAGCGCGGCCGCCTGACGAATTTGCGCCGCTTCTCTGACGACGACAAGGGCCGATCCGAATTCGAAGCCTACTTGGGCGGCGTATCAAGGTCCACCATCAGTATCATTGTCGATTCGATTGATGAGGACTACCGAAGCGAGACGCTGCCGCACACGGCTGGCGCTGATCGCGCCCAATTGATATCACGCAAGCTGCGCCATCTGTTCAGATCAACGCCGTACGCGGCGGCTGGCTTGCAGGTACAGACCAAAGGAAATCGCCGGGAAGACCAGTATCTGTTCGCCGCGCTGACCCGCCCCGAACTGCTCGCCCCATGGCTGCGCGTGATCACTGAGCTGGGCATCCCCATTACCGGCATCTATCTGCTGCCGGTGGTTACGCTCTCGGTCGCGGAGCGGCTTGAACTCAAGCGCCCCAATTTGCTCATCGTCAGCAAGGACGAATCCGGACTACGACAAACGTTCTGCCAAGATGGCAAGTTGCGCGTCAGCCGTCTGACCACGCCACGCGAGGATAAATCCCAAAGCACGACCTTCTACGCAGAGGAAATCAACAGTACCCGCATGTACCTCGACGCGTTGACGGTGACCCACGTCGATGACATCGTGACCGTGCTGATACTCGATCACGATGGCTCGCTGGCTAATCTGCACGACGCCATCACGGAGCATCGCCCCAATATGGAATGCCTGCGGCTGGGACCGGTCGAGTTGGAAAGTGCACTTGGCATCAGCCAGGCCGACACGACCAGTTGTCCTGACGCGTTGCATCTGCATCTGCTGGCGACAACCCGGCCGGTGATGAATCTGGCGCCGTCAACACTCAAGACGCGTTTGCAGGTCCACCTTATTGGAAAGGTCATTTATACCGCCGCCGCAGGGGTCGCCAGCTTGGGGGTGCTGTGGTCAGTGGTGAACGCCGCGTTAATCATCCAGGCCAGCAACGAAATCGAGCGCTTGACGCAGCGGGCCCGAACCTTCCAGCTGCAGTACCAGGCGGTCACCGAACGCTTTCCCGAGACCCCTGCCAGCTCTGAGTTGCTTCGCGACAGCGTTGAAGCTGCCAAGCAAATCAATACGCGACGGCAAACCCCGACCGCGTTCATGATGGTGCTGGGCTCGGCAATGAATGGCTCACCGAATATCGGCCTGAATCGAATCGAGTGGGTTCATGACACTCCCGAAGTGGTTGAAACAGGGCTACCGTCGACCGATTTCACGCCGCATCTGGTCAACGGCATCGGGCAATTCGGCATCATCGGTGCCGAGGTCCTGTCCTATCGGGGCGACCATCAAGCTGCGTTGCGAAACATCCGCGCCTTCACTCGCCTGCTTGCCGACGACGAGCAAATAGCGCAGGTTGCTGTGATTCGCCTGCCGCTCGATCTTGATCCCAATGCCGGCCTCAACGGCAGTACCGCAACCGAGCAGACGACACAGACTGCACCATTCGAGATAGCTGTAGTCCTTAAGTCAGAGCGGGAAATGCAATGAGAGTCGAGCGCAAAGACCTTCTGCCCATGCGCTGGCCGCTCGCCGCGTTTGCTGCTGCCGTCCTCGGCGCCGTGGTGCTCATCGACTACTCGAGCGACAAGTACGCGCTACAGCAGCAGCGCGTTGTCGAGGCAAGCGCCCGAGTCGCGGAAGCGAGCCAACGTTACCGTGACTCGGATCTTGAAAAAGAGATGATTAGCCGATATCTGCCGCAGTATCGTGAATTGCAGCAACACGGCTTCATCGGCTCAGAGAACCGAATCAACTGGATCGACGCACTGCGCATTGCGGATCAACAAGCAGGTGGCTTCGGCGTTCAATACCAGTTGAGCGCGCAAGGACCTTACAAAGGCCTGCTATCTGGCGATCCGATCGCAACGCAATTGCGCCAATCAACCATGGACATTCGTTTCGGCGTGGTGCACGAAGGACAGTTCCTGACTTTTCTGAACGCGCTCGAATCGCAAGGTGCCGGAATGTACGCACTGCGTGCGTGCTCGCTGGAACCGGTTCACAAGGAACAACCACGGCCCAAGACACAGAATCTGGCAGCGCACTGCGAGATCGACTGGGTTACTTTGATTCCACCTCCCAAGGGGCAGTCGTGACGTTTCGGGCGTTCGTGCTAATCGTCTTGCTTGGGGTGTTTCCGGTGTTCCACGCGGCGCTGGCGCAGGAAGAGCCATTGGGCCGGCTGTTCTATACCGCCAGACAGCGGGCCGCGTTGGACGCCAACATTCGAAGTGCTTCCGAGCGAGCGAAAAAACCAATCCTGATCCCGCCTTCTGTGACGTTGAACGGCGTGGTCACACGCAGTGACGGGGAGCAAACTGTGTGGATTGACGGGCGCGCCTATCACCGCAACGAAAGCGGTGCGCTACAGGCGATCACCCGCTCAGGTGATCCGGCCGTAGTCGAGATCAAGGTCCCCGGAGTACCCAACCGAAGATCGGTGCGTGTCGGCCAGCAGCTAGATCCAGTCACCGGCGAAACCTATGAGTTATATGAACAACCGCCCGGCGCCGTCCGGAATCGTTCCCGGGCTAGGACCGAGAATATCGGCGCGGAACCTGCTTCGCAGGCATCTGAACAGCGGTGATAGCAAGAGCGCGGATGGCGCGGCATGCCCGCCGCGTCGCCACGACGGAGGTTTCCTGGATTGCCTGGTCCGGTGAGCAAGCCAATCGCAGCGAAATTGCCAAACGGGGACGAACTGCCTGCAATCAGCATGGGCGGCGGCGCAGGATTTCGTCATTCTGAGCGAGTTGAAAAGCTCTTTTCGCCCGGCGAATCGGGCTTAGTACATCACGCACGCGCGACTCCAGTGCCGGGATTTGCACGTCGGGCACTTTCGAAGGCGCCTCGCAGGCAGGACCCGACAGTCGCAATTCGTGTCGGCTCGAAGCCGACAGGGGACACGTTGCCGCTTGCCATACCGCCGATGACGCCGTTAGTCGCAAAGACATCTAAAAAAATGACTCGACTTGCGTGGCGGAAAGCAAGCCTTGGTCAGTCCGGATTTACCCTGCTGGCGTTGGCCGCGCTGTTGGGGTTCGCGGTGACACTTTTTGTCTTGGGCCTGACGGGCAATCTGGCTCGCTCGAATACTGCTGACCAGCAAACGGCGCAGGCTTTGGCACAGGCCAAGCAAGCCTTGATCGGCTATGCAGCAACGTACCGCGACAGAAACGCTGACAAGGTTTTTGGCTACCTGCCGTGTCCGGACATGAGCACCGCCGGAACCGAAGGCTCGGCCGAAACGAGTGCTTCGGATTGCATAAAGAAAGACGTGACCGTGATCGGCCGCTTGCCCTGGAGAACGCTGGACCTCGAACCACTTCGGGACGGTGATGGCGAATGTCTGTGGTACGCGGTGTCGGGGAATTTCAAGGCAAACCTCAACAAGACCGACCTGATGAACTGGGACACCAATGGCCTGATCGAAATCATGGCCCCCGATGGAACCAACTTCATTGCCGGCGGCTCCGGCAGCAGCGCCGATCCGACCATACGAGCGGCCGCAGTCATTTTCGCACCGGGCGCCATACTGCCTGGCCAGGACCGCGCGCCGCCAGGCACATCGACGCCACAAATATGCGGCGGCAACTATGATCCTGCCGCCTATCTCGACGCCGATGCGGCCAGTACCATCAATAACGCCACAGTGCCTCCTGCAACGCCACCACACGTGTTAACGCGTTTCATTGCCGCACTTAATTCTGATAACACAGCGTCAACCAGCGACACATTCAATGACCGTGTCGCCTTCATCACTCCGCAAGAAATATTTGCCGCCCATTTGGAGAAACGGGCGGATTTTCTTCCCTACTTGCACGACCCGATAGCAGGAATGCTGAAACGGGCGGCAGATTGTATCGCCGCGTACGGCAATAACAATCTCGTCGCAAGCGATCGCCGCCTGCCTTGGGCGGCGCCGCTGACGTATGCTAATTATGGTTCGAACTCCAGTTACAACGACGCCTCGGGACTGATTTCGGGCCGGCTTCCTTACATCGCCAATACCTCCGATGCCGCTACCAACAACAACCTGGTCACCGGTTCAGGTGTACTTCTCGACCCCAGCGTCTGTCCGAACTGGACCGAGCGCGACGAATTCTGGCTAAACTTCAAGGATCACGTCTTCTACGCCGTCGCTGACGCTTTCAGCCCCGATTCACTGGTCGCCAGCGACCCTGACCCGTGTTTGACCGAAGAGTGCCTGACAGTCGAGGGCACGCCGGGCATGGCGGCCGTTTTGATCTTTGCCGGAAAAAAGCAAACCGGCCAGAGCCGCAACACCGAAACCGATTATTCAAGCCCGCAAAAATCTTTCTGGTCGACCACGACGACGCCCTATTCAAATTTCCTCGAGGGTAGCAACGCACTTTCGATGCAGGACAATAGCGCGGATTTTGCCAGTCCGCGGACCTTCACCAAGTATTCCGGCAACGACACCGTAATGTGCATCCGCAAGGATAGCGTGAGCGGCACGATGTTCGTGGATCCGGCCTGCGGCACGAGTTCGGCGTGCTCGATTGATGGTAGCGCACTCGATGCCTATCGTTCCGGTGCAATCAATACCTGCAAAATCGGCAAGAAGGATGTTCTGCCGGCCTGCGAGATACTCGTCGACACAATCAACGACAACAATTGCAGTTGCGAGAAAGCAGCAAAGAAGTTCATCAAGAAACCCTGCCTCGACGACCTGGGTCATTCCAAGTGCGTCAGCGTCATTACTGATCTTCAGGCTTGCTCCTGACAATGCGACTCAAGATTCGCTTGGTCTCCCAGTATCGTCAGCGCGGCTTCGCGCTGATAGAACTCGCAATAGTGGTCGTGATTATCGCATTGCTGCTTGGAGGATTGTTGATCCCGCTCGGTTCGCAGGTAGAAAAGCGGCAGTACGCAGAGACCGAAAAACTGCTCGCCGAAATTCGCGAAGCGCTGATAGGCCATGCCATCTCCAACGGACACCTGCCCTGCCCGGCAGTATCGAGTGTCGACGGGGCCGAGGATCGCACTGGCACGACATGCACTGGCGGCAAGCGTGTGGGATTTCTGCCGTGGGTCACGCTGGGTGTGACCTCAACCGATTCCTGGGACAATCTGTTCCGTTACAGCGTGACGCCCGCGTTCGCCGGCTCGGACGCCGCCAACCTATTCACCCTGGATGAGCCGACCGACGCGACCTGGATCACGATCCTGACCGGGAACAACACTGCGCCCGTTAATCTTTCGCTTACCGATGCCATTCCGGTGGCGGTGCTGTCACACGGCAAGAACGGCTATGGCGCAACCAGTGCGACTGGAACAGCCAGGGCGCTACCAGGCACCTGGAACAATACCCTCGATGAGTTCCTCAATGCCGCCAATGACGACGAGTTCTGGAGCCGCCCGCGCACCACCAACACGGCAGCAGCGGGAGGCGAATACGACGACGTGTTGGTCTGGATATCACGGCCGATTCTGAATTCGCGCATGGTTGCCGCTGGCCGCTTGCCCTGAGCCGATTGCGCGGCCCCTTCCCCGCTGCCTGCGGCGCCGACTGAAAACAGACGCGGCCGGGTTCATTCGATACCAACCGGGCCGTAGCTCCTTTCTCTGGCAAAGCGGCCCGCCTGAAACGAGTCCACGTTGAGCCCCGTCTTGGAGGACGACGCGGGCGATTCAAACAAGCGTTTACAACGGCCTCTGCAACAGGTTACCCATCGGCAAAAACGCTCATAGCATAGCCGCCGTCAAGCGCGCGCAACGCAACCGTGATCACCCTGTTGTTGGGCGACCTTTTCGTTCGGCTCTCTACCCAAGTCGATCAGCGCCGCTACGCAGAGACAGAAAAGCAGCTCGAGCATATCCGCGAGGCAGTGATCGGTTTCGCGCTGGCCAACCGGTACCTGCCCTGCCCGGCGGTCTCAGCCACGGACGGAAGCGAAGATCGCGACACCGGTACGGGTTAGTGTACCGATGTGGGCGGCAACCCTAAACGTGACCGGTTTGTGCCGTGGGTGACGCTCGGCGTCACCCCCAATGACGCCTGGAACAACTTCATCCATTACAGCGTCGACCCGGATTTCGCGAGATCGGACCCGAATTTCTTCTTCACCCTCAGCAGCAGCGGCGAC
>JBFKXV010000095.1:0-7842 GCA_041637935.1 Burkholderiales bacterium
CCGGACCTATCGTGATTTGCACGGGCTGGAAGTGATCAACCTGCGTACGTCATGGGTTTACGGACCGCGGCTGCCACGCGACCGCATCCCGCGCAATATGGTGTTGGCCGCACTCGAGGGGCGCGCGCTGCATATCCCGCACGGCGCCGAAACGGCGATCGATCACACCTATGTCGACGACTGGGTCGCGGCAGTGCTGGCCGCGCTCGACCATCGCGAGCATCGCTATGATGTCTACAACGTCGCCAGCGGCGAAGCGAGCACGGTCACAGAGTTGGCGCAAATCATCACCGCACTCATTCCGGGCGCACAACTATCAGTCGGCCCCGGACGGTACCGGCACGGCGATCAGGTCGATCTGGTTAGAAAAGGTGCGCTCGAAATTTCGCGGGCCGCAGCAGAGCTTGGCTGGAAACCGTGCTTTGATATCCGTTCCGGGCTTGCCGCCTATATAGAAGCGTTGCGCAAGACAAAAACATAAAACCGGATCAGCGATTACACTTGTGTATCGACATCGTTCGGGGGAGTAAAAGATGGCAAAGCCGAGTAAAGCAACAAAAACAGTTCGCAAGAAACCCACCGCCGCCATCCGCGCCGCAGCAGAGGTCATTTGGGACGAACCACCAGCGCACTACGGCGGCGCATTCTCAAAACTGCTGGTGCGGCCTGAGTCATGCGGATCCAAAAGCATTGACTATCGAATCTCGGTCTATCAGCCGCGCGCCTATGTAGCACCGCACAAACATCGCATACAGGAACAGGTTTATCACGTGCTCGAAGGCGAAGGACTGATGGAACTGGACGGCAAGAAACAGGTGGTGCGCAAGGACGATGTGATATTCATCCCGCCGGGCATTGAGCACGCAATCTACAACACCGGAATGACTGACATCAAATTTGTCGTTGTGACTTCGCCCGCGGATGAATAGGGAGACCAGCATGAGAGTCCGACATCTGCTAGTGCTATTGGCGACCGCGACTATTGTGAGCATCACGCAGAGCGCGATTGCACAGGGACAACCGATTCGTATCGGCGTCGTGACGTTCTTGTCCGGACCGGGCGCGGCGCCATTTGGCGTACCCGCGCACAATGCGGCGTTGTTGTTGTTCGACGCACTCAACGCCGGCGACGTACCTGCGCCTTATCACAACAGGGGTTTCGGCGGCACACCGATCGAAATCGTGGTGATGGATGAAGCCGGGCCGCCGACCGGTGTTGCCACCCGCTATCGTCAACTGGTTGAAAAGCAAGATGTCGATATGGTCATTGGTTACATATCCAGTGGCAGTTGTCTTGCCGTTGCCCCGATCGCCGAAGAACTGAAGAAGCTGACGGTATTCTTCGACTGCGGTACACCCCGCATTTTTGAGGACGGCAACTATCGTTATGTGTTTCGCACTAACGCGACCGCGACCATGGACAACGTCGGCGCGGCAAAATACATCAAGGCGAAACTGCCGAAGCTGAAACGGATTGCCGGCATCAATCAGAATTACGCGTGGGGACAGGATTCCTGGCGCGACTTCGAAGGCGCAATGAAAGTACTGGCGCCTGACGCGAAGATCACCACATCGCAAATGCCGAAACTGTTTGCCGGCCAGTATGGCGGCGAAATTTCAGCGTTGCTATCGAGCCGGCCGGACGTTATTCATTCCAGTTTCTGGGGCGGTGATCTCGAAGCGTTGATACTGCAGGGCGCCGTGCGCGGCCTGTTCAAGCGGAGCAAAGTGGTGTTAACGACCGGCGAGACGGCATTGCATTCGCTTGGCAACCGGATTCCAGACGGCACCATCATTGGCGCGCGCGGACCGCACAGCATGTTCGCGCCCGATAACGTCCTGAACCGCTGGTTTAGCAAAGCGTACCAAAAACGCTTCAACATGCCGCCAGTGTTCACTTCTTACCACATCACGCAAGCGATTCTTGGCGCCAAAGCCGCTTACGAAAAAGCGCAGGCCACAGCCGGTGGCAAAACGCCGACGCAATCACAGATTATCGCTGCGTTTGAAGGACTCACTTTCGAGACGCCAAGCGGCAAGACCGAAATGAAATTAGGTAATGGCCATCAGGGAGTCCAGGGCACCGCCTACGGTATGACCAAACGGGTCGGCGGTAAAACCATCGTCACTGACGTTATCCACTTCGGCGCCGAGGAGGTGAACCCTCCCGAAGGCGTGAGAAGCGAAGACTGGATTCGCTCGGGGTTTCAGCGCTAAGTTTGAGTGAATTTAGGCAGTTCGCAATTCAGCACGACTGCTCTCGATGAGACAGGCAGTGTCTGACTCGACATCGATAACTCTGTTCTCACCCGGCCGATAGAACGATACGGTTGCGACCTTTCTCTTTCGCCCGATAAAGAGCCTCATCGGCCCTGTCAACAATTTGCTGCGCTGTTTCCGGTCTGTCCGCTGATTTGACAGCAACCCCGACGCTCATGGTCACACGCCTGAAAATAGATGAGGCCCGGTGTTCCAGCTCCAGATCCCAGACGGCCTGCCGCGCCGTCTCGGCACGTTTCGATGCCTGTAAATCAGTAACCGACGGTAGTACAACAGCAAATTCCTCTCCGCCGTAACGTGCACACGTCTCGCCTGCGCGTTTGAACGTCGCAGATAAGACTTCGGCAACGGTACGCAAGCATTTGTCTCCGGCAACATGACCATAGTAGTCGTTATACTGTTTGAAGTGGTCAACGTCGCACAGCAACACCGCCAATTGTGTTTCGTGTCTGTGTGCACGCGACATCTCCAGTTCGAGCACTTCATCGAGCATGCGCCGGTTGGCTACCCCGGTCAGCGGATCGGTCAGCGCAAGTTGCTGCAGCTTTTGGTTGGCTTCCACCAGCGCTGCAGTTCTTTCGGCAACCAGAATCTCCAGCTGCGAACGGTGTTCGTCGAGTTCGCGCTCCATCCTTTTAGTGTGGGTGAGATCACGCAATATACCGGTGAAAACGCGGCGCCCCTGAATTCTTGACTCGATCACCGCCAGAGCGACCGGCATTTCTGTCCCGTCCCGGCGCAGCGCAACTGTCTCGCGACCAATACCGATGACACGCTTTACCCCGGTGCGAAGGTATGCGTTTAGATAGGCGTCGTGTTTGCTGGCATGTGGTTCCGGCATCAGCCTGTTGATGCTCTTGCCAACTACTTCTGCCGCGGAATACCCAAAAATACGCTCCGCCGATCCGGCAAACGTCTCGACAACGCCAGACTCATTGATTGTAATAATGGCATCGGCTGACAGTGCCAGTACGGCCTCCAGGCGTGCCAGAGATATGTCAGCGGATGACGCGAACAAATCGTCCCATATGTTTGCGTCACGAGACAAACCAACGTGCGGCGCGGTCATTCGTTACATGACCCCCTTGTGCGCTGCGATGCTCAAGAACGGTACGCCAAAGAAAGTCAAAAAAGCAATCGCGAAGACAAGGCACATGCCGAGCCATCCCGACCAACTCGGCAAGTTCAGACCCAATCGTGCATGTAATACCAGTGCCAACGTCAGCCAGGTCAGCAGGGCCCACGTTTCCAGCGGATCCCAAGCCCAGTAGCGCCCCCAGGCATCGTGCGCCCAGGCAGCACCTGCAACCAGCATGGCGCTATCAAAAAGAAAAGCAAGTGCCGCAAAACGCCAAACCTGTGCGTCAAGAATGTCATCGTTCTGCCCTGAACGGACGTTTGCATTCCTGCCAGCGCGCACCAATAGGCGCACTGATAAACCCGTTGCAATCAAAGCCGAGCCAAGAAAGAGCTTGCCGGCGAGAACGTGAGCCCAGAGCCAGGGGTTGTCGAAGGTGGGCGGCAGGGGCGTTATCTCATTCGGAACGAACATCGCCCAGCTTGCGAGAAGCGCAAGTAATGGCAAGGCGAACGGCAGGCTGCTGCGCGCCGCGGGAGACATGCGGATCGCAAGCAGAATGAACAACCCAAGACTGAATACGTTGCTGACGAGAATTTCGTACAGGGTAAGGAATGGACCTTGTCCGCTCTGCTGCCAGCGCAGGCCGATGCCGATTCCAATCGCCACAACTGCTATCGCCAGCAAACCGTCGGTCACGTGATCCCCGCGACTTTGCGCACGTATTTTAAACAGGGATAAAGCCGCGCTCGCCGTCAACAAGAGGAAGCCGGCGCGCACCCACCCCGTCTCAGATACGAGCCACGAGGTCACTGTCGGTCCGGGCGGCTGCGGGACGTTGGTCACAAACCGGACGCCACAATCGCTTGTAGAAATAGCGGGCAAGCGCTGCGATTCCAACCAGCGCCGCAAACAGCATCCATTGCATAAGCGGCTGGTAATCGATGCGATAACCCATCCACAGTCGCACCTCGTCAAGCCGCAGCGCGCCACCGCGCAGCTGGTGCCACTCCCCGGGCACAAGCGCACTGCTCGCACCACCTGCCAACAGGGCGGCATCGGTGCGCACTTCCCGGCTTCGCAACACCCACGCCGAGTCTACGGGCGGGCGCGTGTGTGGCCGCAGGACGAGTGTGATGGCTTCACCCGCGGGCGTGCGCCATGTCCGCTGCTGCCGCCACTCCTGCGCCGGATACGACGGAAAATGAACAGCCCCTTGCGTAACGCGGCCACTGACATTGCGCCACGACAACACCATCGCGTGACCTTTATTGGAGGTCGTGGCAAAGCGGTAACCGAATGATACAAGAGGCTGCGCCTCACCGACCTCAAGTACATCTTCGCGCCCACCTTCGACTACCGAAACCGTCGAACGTGTGCGCTGGCGGCTCAGGCCAGGCGCAAATTCGACCTCTACAGCCTGCTGTCTCAGTGCGACTTTGTCCAGTTGCAGGCGATGCCAGATGCCGCGCTCCATGACCATGACTTCGCCCGCTTGCAGAGTCTGCCCCTCAACCAGTTCCACGCGTCCCTGGAACCGGGTCAAGGCGTCGAGACCGGCAAGCAGACAAAGTGCAACCAGCGCCAAATGAAACACGATCAGAGCTGGTTCGCGACGCAGGTGAACATTGGTTGCGAGTGCGGCCAGCAGATTAACAACCATCAACGCTAACGGCAGCGCAATCCACATGTAACTGACATGCACGCTGAAACGGGCCACGATGATCGTCACCACAAGTGCCAGCATGGCGGCCCAAGTCAGCCGCAACGAGGCAAGTCGTCTGAAACGGTGCGCGCTTACGGTGGATTGGTGCATACGTTTTGCATCCATTCGCGCCCGGTACCCTGTTCTCCGCTTGCTGACCCACAGTTGGTTTCTTCCCACGAACCACTGGTGGCAAACGTTAGTACTTTGAGCTTGCTGTTCAGATAATAGGGCCCTTGGTTGTAGACGCTGGCATTCCCGGTGATGGAAACCTCGACCGGCGAGACATTGCCGGCCTCGGCGCCGACGTCGTTGAGGTTGACCAGCAATGCTTTGTTCTTCCACCCATGGGGCACCGCGGTGTGGCACCAGCTGCAATGAATTTTATCGATTCGGTCGACATGGAAAGCATGCAGGTTGTTGCTCTTCGATCCACTGAAGCCGCTGTCATTGCTGTCACCATTTCGATCCGCGTACGTCAGGTAGTCGTGACACTTGAAGCAAAGGCCGTTGTTGGGATCGGACGGACCGGGCGCGTCGCGTGTTTCGCTTCCGGTTAACGCATTCCAGGTACCTTTTAGCAAGAACGTGTGCTCGGAACCGTGCGGTCCCCACGGTCGGTTACCCGACGGAACGACGGTGTCGGCAGCGGTGCTTCCGCCGTGACAATCGGAGCAATACATCGTCTGAACGCCAATCCCGCTTCGCCATGGCTCCAGAAGTGCCAGCGGTGACATGTTTCGCACCGCGTCGGTTCGGCCAGTTATGTCAATCACCGGATGCCAGGATCGGTGGTTGCCGCTCGTGAATCCTGGTCCGGCCCCGGAATCGGCAGCTGTAACCTCGCCGCGATGGCCAATCGGTGCCTGGAATTCCATGGCTTGATTGGTGTACTGCGTCAGATTATTCGTACCGGACGGCGTGGTCCCGCCCGAATCGCCGGGATTGGGTCTCCCCCCGAGTGGATAGGACCCATTGTCGTTGTAACCGAAATCTGAATGGCACTTCAGGCACACCTGGTATTCACGCGTCAGGTGAGTGCTGATTACGGCGGTACTGGCACCATTTCCGGCGTCACCGCTCTTGACCTGGTGCTGAAGTGGCAGACTCAGAAACTCGGCGCCGCTGTACTCTGGTTCCACGCCCCACATACCTCGCAATGCACCGGAGGCAAGGTTGTTGTGCACCGTTCCTGCTGTATGTTGGTGCGTTCGCTCGGTGTCCGATCCAGTCGAATTGAACAGGCTGTTGCGAATCACCCGGTGCGGATTGTGACAATCGGTGCACTCGACGTGACGATTTTCCGGAACCGATTTTCCAAGCCGATCCTGTGGTTCACGCAAGTCAGCATCGACTACGTCGTGCACCTCCGCCACCGCTTGCTGATCGAACGATGTGATCGGCATGCGGATGCCAAGCAAGAACTCCGTTTTGATATCCGGCACCTGATTCGCCGAATTGATGATCGCCGGCGTGCTGCTGTGGCACTGATAGCAGGCTTCCTCGATCGCAGACGCCCCGCCGCTCTTTGG
This sequence comes from Burkholderiales bacterium, assembly GCA_041637935.1. Classification (GTDB taxonomy): domain Bacteria; phylum Pseudomonadota; class Gammaproteobacteria; order Burkholderiales; family Eutrophovitaceae; genus SG8-40. Next base: position 6,596 of record JBFKXV010000095.1, read on the forward strand.
CGTGGAGATGCTGTCGGTACCTTCGCGTGCCAGACGGCGCGCGCCGTGCACCGTGTGCGGGTCATGGCAGTTAAGGCAGCCAGCCTGCCAGACCTGTATGCCGTCGGGAAACTCCCGCAAGTTCGCAGCGGCAGTCGTGTAGGCCTCGTTGGCAACCGTCAACGAGGCATGGGCAGATGTCGCCCAGCCGTTCTTTTCGTGACAACCGAGACAGACCATGTCAGAGGTCTGGTTGAACAAACCGGCAACCGGTGGAGCACTCTGGAAGCGTTGCAGGCGCAGGAACTTGACCGGTGCGGTGGCGTCCGGATCATGTAAATGCGGGTCATGACACGAGCCACACTGTACTTGCGCCTGCCCACCCGACCCGGTCGGCTCCAGCGGCACCGGCACGTTGGCGCCGGGTACGCGTAAACCGATATGCGGCACGAGGCTCGGATCGCGCAATTCACCATCAGCGAAGGCGAGGCCGCTGTCGTAATTGAAGGAGATCGGGTGATCATTGGTCAGATCGGTACCGAGATTGCGCGTGTAGCCAGTCAGTGATCCCTGTCCGGGCGGCATGGTGCCACCCGGGCCAGTCCCGGTCATTGGTATATCCACACTCATCTGGCCAGCCCAGACGTTGACCGTGCCTATGGCAAGCGTGCCGTCATGACATGACAGACACAGCTTGCTGGTGCCCGCGGGCTGATCCAGCAGTTGGCCGGCAATCGTTTGCGCATCGAGAGATGACGATTCGTAAACGGTGTAGGTTTGCGATGAGAAAGCGCGATTCCATAGTGGCGCCGCCGGCGCGATGCTGGCACCGTGTGGTGTATGACAAAAAACACAGACTTCCGTCTGCGTTGTTGCGCGCGTCGTTCCCGGGCCCGTGACCGAAAGATTGTGCTTCGTATTGACAATGTTGGAGATACGGTCGGCGTGTAGCGTGCCGGTTGCCACCATCGCGGCGGCAAGCAAAACAAGAAGACGTTGCACGCTGTGACGGCTCACGACTAATCCCCGAGAAACTGAAAAATCATGATGCGACTATTGAAAACATCCGCGACGAATATGCGGTCACGGGCATCGGTCCAGATACCACCGGGTAAAAAAAACTGTCCTGGTAAACGACCGCTGCCGCCGATTGGCAATAACAACCGGCCCTCCGCATCGAAAATTAGCAAATGATCATAAAATGACTCCGCAACATAAAGATGCCCACCATCATCAACAGCAACACCCTTGGGCCGGATCAGGTTGCC
>JBFKXV010000096.1:0-7835 GCA_041637935.1 Burkholderiales bacterium
ATAGGGCGTATGAGTACCCTAACCCCTTATGCAGCTTTGACGCCTGACTGCGTGCTCAACGCCATCGAATCAGTCGGCTACCGTTGTGATGGACGAATGCTGGCGCTGAACAGTTACGAGAACCGCGTATATCAGATCGGCATCGATGATGAAAATGGCGGGCCGAAATTCATTGTCGCCAAGTTCTACCGGCCGAGACGCTGGAGCGACGAGCAGATTTTCGAAGAGCACGAATTCGCCTTTGAATTGCACGATGCCGAAATACCGGTAGTCGCGCCGTTACGAACTGGCGAACAATCGCTACATGAATTCGAAGGATTTCGCTTTGCGTTGTTTCCGAGGCGCGGCGGCCGGGCGCCCGAGCTCGATGACCCCGAAGTGCTGGAGTGGATTGGACGGTTCATGGGGCGCCTGCACGCACGTGGCGCGGTGCGCAGATTCGCTCACCGTCCCGCTATCGATATCGATCGGTATGGTGAGAAGCCGGTCCAATATCTGCTTAATGATAACTTCATACCGCCGGATCTGATTGAGGCATATCGAGCTGCCGCAAAAACGGCATTGAGCGCGGTGCGAGATGCTTATCAACGTGCCGGCACTGTGGAGGCGATCCGGTTACATGGCGACTGTCACTCGGGCAACATTTTATGGACTGACGACGGACCGCACTTTGTCGATTTGGATGACGCATGCATGGGGCCGGCGGTGCAGGACTTGTGGATGCTGTTATCAGGGGACCGTGCATCGATGACCCGCCAGCTCTCGGACGTGATTGCCGGCTACGAAGATTTCATGGAATTCGATCGTCGCGAATTACATTTGGTCGAGGCACTGCGCACCCTGCGAATGCTGCATTACGCGGGGTGGATCGCCCAGCGCTGGACTGATCCCGCTTTTCCGGCAGCGTTCACCTGGTTCAATACACAACGCTATTGGGAAGAACATATTCTGCAGATCAAGGAGCAAATCAGCGCCGTTCAGGAGGCACCGATTGGACCAATTTAATTTTTGCATCGATATTATTTTTGGCTAGCGTGTAAATTGCTGTAACCTTTACTTGTTTTGCTTCTGGCCGAGCTCGGTTTCGATTTCACAATGTGAAGTGAGCGTTCTTACTTATGCATTCGCTGGCGAAATCCGGCAACGATAGAGCGGAAAGGAACATACAGAAAAATGATGTATTCCTTGCACGAGCTGCACAAGTCGATGATGACGCCCGCCGTACTTTGGGCACATGTCGTCAAAGAGGCGTTTACAAGCCCCTATAGTCCGTTCAGCTATACGCCGACTTCCCGCACCATCGCTGCCAATAGCGAATTGTTTATGCGGCTGATGCGTCGCTACCACAAACCGGAATGGGGGATCAGCCACGTTTCCATCGATGGCCGCGACGTTGAGATCTCTGAAGAGGTCGCCATCGATAAGCCGTTTTGCAAGCTTATTCACTTCCGCAAGTCTGAGCGCATTGATCAGCCGAAACTGCTGATTGTTGCTCCGCTATCCGGACATTTCGCCACGCTGCTGCGTGATACCGTGCGCACCGCACTGGTGGACCATGATGTGTGGGTGACGGACTGGGTCGATGCCAAGATGGTGCCAGTCGCCGAAGGCGAATTTCATCTCGATGATTACGTTGCTTATGTGCAGGAATTTATCCGCGGGTTGTCGCCGAACTTGAACGTGATGTCGGTGTGCCAGCCGACTGTTCCGGTTCTGGCAGCGGTATCGTTGCTCGCCTCGAATAATGATCCAGCAGTGCCGAGAGCCATGATCATGATGGGTGGCCCGATCGACGCAAGGCGCAGCCCCACTACCGTTAACCAGCTTGCCGAGAGGCGCTCGAATTCCTGGTTTGCGCGCAGACTGATCATGCGCGTGCCTTACAAATATCCAGGCTTTACACGCAAGGTCTACCCCGGTTTTCTGCAGCATGCGAGTTTTCTGGCGATGAATCCGGATCGCCACCTCAATGCGCACTGGCAGTTCTACAACCATTTAATTGAAGGTGATGGCGACAGCGCCGAGGCGCACCGGCAGTTCTACGATGAGTACAACGCAGTGCTCGATATGCCGGCGGAATACTATCTGGATACCGTGCGCGTCGTTTTTCAGGAATTCCTGCTGCCGCAGGGCAAGTGGGAGGTCAATGGTGAGCTTGTCACTCCCGCGTCAATAACTGACACGGCGCTATTTACGATTGAGGGCGAACTCGACGATATTTCGGGCAACGGCCAAACCGAAGCGGCGCACAGGCTGTGTACCGGTATCCCTTCAGCGAAGCGTAAACATCTGCTCGCCAATCGCGTCGGCCATTATGGAATTTTCAGCGGCCGCAAGTTTCGCGAACGCATTTATCCGCAGATCCGCGATTTCATTCGCCAACACGCCGCAGTCGAACGCATTACCAAACGCAAGGAACGCGTCGCCTAGCCTTCCTGATCCTGGCGCGCATCGCCTCGTTCAGCGTGCCGGCGTGCCCTTCACGTCGAATCCCCCTGCAGCGCGAGTAGAATAACGGGCCGGGCCGCCGCCACGGCGGACGTTTGACTGTGCGCTGGCCAGAATCCGCGGGGGAGCGGAAAGAATGCGCCTTTAAAAAACAACCCATTATCTGCCGCAAGCATGATGCGGAGAATGGACTGGGTGCACGTTACGTCGACCAGTTCATCAGATGAGACGCTCATTCAAGAATATTCAGGAGGAGACGCAGCATGACCAAAGCAATACGGTTTCATCAGACGGGAGGGCCGGAAGTTCTCGCCTACGAAGACGTCGAGGTGGGTGCGCCGGGCCAAGGCGAGGCGCGTGTCAAACACAACGTTATTGGTCTGAACTTCATCGATACCTACCACCGGTCGGGGCTTTATCCCCTTGCGCTGCCAAGCGGTCTCGGTTTGGAAGCTGCCGGCGTGGTGGAGGCGGTCGGACCGGGAGTAACCCATGTCAAGGCCGGCGACCGGGTCGCCTATGCCGGTGGACCGCCGGGAGCATACTCTGAAGTTCGTCTGATACCGGCTGAAAAGCTGGTAAAAGTGCCGAGCGGTGTGAGCGACGAGCAGGCGGCCGCAATGATGCTCAAGGGGCTCACCGTGCAATACCTGATTCGGCGCGTCTACCGGGTCGAGAAGGGCGAGACAGTGCTGTTTCACGCGGCGGCCGGAGGGGTGGGCCTGATCGCCTGCCAGTGGCTCAAGGCACTCGGGGCGACGGTCATCGGCACAGTCGGCTCGGATGAAAAGGCGGCTATTGCCAAGGCGCATGGTTGTGACCACACCATTATCTACACCCGCGAGAAGTTCGCCGAGCGGGTGCGTGAAATCACCGGTGGACGCGGTGTGCCGGTGGTATTTGATTCCGTCGGCAAGGATACTTTCTCTGGTTCGCTCGATTGCTTGATGCCGCGCGGCCTGCTGGCGGTGTTCGGAAATGGTTCCGGGCCGGTTAAGGACGTGGATATCAATGTCCTTGCAAAGGGTTCCTACTATGTCACACGTCCAACGCTGATGACCTACACCGCACTGCGTTCCGATCTGGATGCCAGTTCTAAGGAATTGTTCGACATGGTGAAGTCAGGAAAAGTGAAGATCGAAATCAACCAGCGATATGCCCTGGCAGATGCCAAGCAGGCGCATCGCGATCTGGAAGGGCGCAAGACCACCGGCTCGACCGTCTTCCAACCCTAGTTCAACCAAACCAGCGGCTGTGATGACGCGGCACGTAACGTGAAACGCTTGTCCGGCCGCCTGGCATATGAACACCGCGTCCTGCGATGCGGATGGCTCGTCAGAAAGCAATTCGGGGCGCGAGAGGGGGAGAAATGATTGAAGATCTGAACAACAAGGTCGTTTTGATCACCGGTTCCAGCACCGGTATCGGTGCGGCGGTCGCCAAGGCATTTGGTGCGAACGGCGCAAAAGTCGCGGTGCACTACAACAACAGCAAGGCCGAAGCCGAAAAAGTGGCCAGCGATATCGAACGCAGTGGCGGCAAGGCAATCACGCTTCAGGGAGATGTCACCGACAGTGATGTGTGCGCCAGGCTGGTCGACGATACGGTGTCCCGTCTGGGCAGGATCGATGTTCTCGTCAATAACGCCGGTGGATTGATCAAGCGTATCCCGATTGCCGAGATCAGCGAGGACATGTTCGATCGCGTTGTGGCATTGAATCAGCGCTCGGCTTTGATGTGCACCAGAGCTGCGGTTACACATATGCGTAACGCCGGTGGCGGTGCCATCATCAACGTTACGTCCATTGCTGCGCGTCATGGCGGTGCAACCGGCGCTGTGCTGTATGCCGGAACCAAGGGATTCATCAGCACCATCACGCGCGGATTTGCCAAGGAATTGGTCAAGGACAACATCCGCGTCAACGCGGTATCGCCCGGTGTGATCAAGACGCCGTTTCACGAGCGGTTTTCCACACCCGAGATGCTGGAAGGATTCAAGGCGACCATTCCGATGAACCGGCTTGGTGAGGCCGACGAATGTGCTGGTGCATTTCTCTTTCTGGCGTCGGAACAAATGTCCGGTTACATCACCGGACAGATCATTGAGGTCAATGGCGGCCAGTACATGCCGTGAAAAAAAGCTTCACCACGAAGGCACCAAAAACACCAAGCAAAGAGCGCGTTTTATTGCGAGAGCGTATTGACGCGATGGGGCGCAATGCCGACGTGCGATCAGGGGTATTTCCTGAGGGAAACATGTTATAGAACCAAGGGCTCTGACGCTCACAAGGCACATTTCGGACCCGGCAACTCGCGCAAGTCGATTTGATGTTCTTTGTGATCTTGGAGCGCTTGGTGGTTGGTGAATTGGTTTGGCTATTCTCTGCGTTTCAGAGAGGCGGGCCTGGATTGCGGAGGTTGTGATGTTTGATCTGACGGGAAAAGTGGCGCTGATTACCGGAGCATCGCGCGGACTCGGCTGGGCGATGGCACAATCGCTTGCCGAAAGTGGCGCGCATGTTCTGCTCAATGCACGCGATGCCGGTGCTGTCGAGAAGCGGGCCGCAGAACTGAAATCGAGGAATCTGAGCGGCGAAGCAGCACCGTTCGATGTGACTGATTACGCGGCGGCGGCGGCGGCCGTCGAAGCAGCGGCCAGCAAGCATGGACGGTTCGACATTCTGGTTGCCAACGCCGGTATCCAGCATCGTGCACCGGTTACCGAGTTTGAGACGGCCGACTTTGAGCGGGTCGTCGCGACCAACCTGACCGGCGTATGGGCGCTGGCGAGAGAGGCTGCGAAAGTGATGATCCCGGCCAGGCGAGGACGCATCATCATGACCGGATCGATCAGTGCTTTGCTTGGACGCAAGACAATTCCGGCATATATTGCGTCAAAAGGTGCGGTGCACGCGCTGACGCGCCAGCTGGCAGTCGAGTTGGCGCCGCATAACATCACGGTCAATTCGATCGCTCCGGGCTATTTCGCGACCGAAATGAACACCGCGCTGATCGACAACAAGGAGTTTAACGACTGGGTGTGCGGACGCACTCCGGCCGGGCGTTGGGGGCAACTCGACGAAATTGGCCCGCCAGCGGTGTTCCTTGCGTCGGACGAAGCGGCATATGTTAATGGCCACGTTCTGGTAGTGGACGGGGCATTCAGCGTGGCAATGTAATAACGAAGTCATTAAATAAATCGCGCAGGAGGAGAGTCTGATGGCCGAGAAATTCCGCGTAGGCGTCAGCCCCGAGGTCGTGACCGCTGATGGCGGTACGGTATTCGGCGAGGACGCCATGAAAATACTCGACGACCCCGCTATCGAATGGGAGTATCTACCGGAGCGGGTCCCCGAATTGACGCAACAACACGCCGCGCGCTACGACGCGTTTTGCCTGATGACCGCAAAAGTCACGCGGCAAACCTTGTCTGGCGCGGATCGTCGCTTGAAACTCGTTGCGCGTTTTGGCGTTGGCTACGACTCTGTAGACGTGCCGGCGTGCACCGATAACGGCGTGATGCTCACCATTACTCCCGAAGGGGTGCGGCGTCCGGTCGCTTCCTCGGTAATGGCGTATGTGCTGGCGCTGGCGCATCGCATGGTGCTCAAGGACAAACTGGTCAGAGACAACCGCTGGGCCGAGAAAGGCAATTTTCTCGGTATGGGCCTGACCGGACGCACTCTGGGTGTGATCGGTGTTGGCAATATCGGCGCCGAGGTTTTCCGTCTGGCGCAGCCCTTCGACATGCGTTTGCTCGGTTGTGATCCGAACGTGTCACAGTCAAAGGTCGACTCGCTGGGTGTGACGATGACCGACATGGACACGCTTTTGCGTGAGTCCGATTTCGTCTCGGTCAACACCTTGCTCGATGACAGCACGCGCGGACTGATCGGTGCCCGCGAATTCGCGCTGATGAAGCCGACGGCCTACTTCATCAATACGTCGCGTGGACCCGTGGTGGATGAATCGGCCTTGATTGACACAATGAAGAACCGACAAATCGCCGGCGCGGCAATTGATGTGTTTGAGCAGGAGCCGCTGGGCGAAGACAGTCCGCTGCTCACGATGGATAACGTGATTTTGGCGCCGCACGCGATTTGTCATACCGACGAGTGTATGCAGCTGTTGGGTACGCTTGCTTTCCAGGCAGCTGTAAATCTTGCGCACGGCCGCAAGCCGGGTCACCTCGTGAATCCCGAAGTGTTGAAACACGAGGCGTGGGCCGGCAAATGGCAATAGCAGCAATGTATAAACGGCGCATCGCGCGCAGTCAGTTGAGTGTTGCGCAACGCGGATGGAACGGAGGCAACGCATGAGAACAAACGCGGTCAAGGAAAAACTGCTGGCAGGCAAGCCGGTGTTTGGAACCTTTGGATGGGAATTCCTGGTACCGGGGCTGCCGCAAATCGTCAAAGCTGCCGGGGCGGAGTTCTTGCTGCTCGATATGGAGCACGCCGGCACCAGCTACGAGACGCTCAAGCAGCAGGTGGCCGTTTCAAGAGGAATCGATCTGGTCCCGATGGTACGGGTGCCGGCAAACCAGTATCACAATATTTCGCGGGCGCTGGATCTCGGTGCCATGGGCATCATGGCACCGATGGTGGGCAGTGCCGAAGAGGCGCAGCACATTGTTTCGTGCACCCGCTACCCGCCCGATGGCCGCCGCGGTGCCGCGTTCGGATTTGCCGCCGACGACTATGAAGGCGGTCCGGTTTCGGAAAAAATAAAAATCGCCAATGCGCGCACGTTGGTGATCTGCCTGATCGAAACGGAGGAAGGTGTGCGCAATGTCGATCAGATCGCTGCCGTGCCTGGAGTCGACGTGCTGTGGGTGGGCCATTTCGACCTGACCAACTTCCTGGGTATTCCCGCTCAGTTTGATCACCCGAAATACGTCGACGCCATTGATCGCATCGTTGCAGCCGCAAAAAAGAATAACAAGGTGCTCGGTTTCATGACGGCAGATGATGAGTGGAGCCGCGCCTATTGGGAGAAAGGCTTTCGATTGTTTTCAGTCGGTGTCGATTCGATGCTGCTGCAGGGGGCGTTGCGGACCGGTCTGGCAACGCTGCACGAATTGGCGGGCGGCTAAGCCGGCAGAGAACCCTTCAACTGACCTCACGTAATGCTGCGGCCTGGCTGCGCCGCAAATGTCACCCGCCAGCGCCCGGTGCCGGCCTTCCAATGGCGTAACGGGCCAGTGATTCGCCGCGACCCGCGCATATTCCAAATAGCAATTTGGATATATCCCATTATTCCTTCCTAGACTAACTGGCCTTCCCTAGACTGACCACCGGTTTTCGGAGAGGTTGTGATGGATCTGATATTCGTGGTCAGCGGCCTGCTGGTGGGATTCGTGATCGGCATGTCTGGTGTGGGAGGGG
>JBFKXV010000097.1:0-7827 GCA_041637935.1 Burkholderiales bacterium
ACAAGCCGTTACGCCTTGCGTAAGCCCTTCTTTTTTTGTAGTATGCCCGGCTTTTCCGCGGCCCTCTCAGGAGCTCGAACATGTATGCGGTTATCAGGACTGGCGGCAAGCAGTACCGGGTGTCATCAGGCGAAAAAGTCAAGGTAGAACAACTGGCTGCAGACGTCGGTAGTCAGATTACCATCGATCAGGTTCTGATGGTTGCGGACGGCGACAACATCACCATCGGCACGCCGCTGGTAAAGGGCGCCAAGGTGCAAGCAACGGTGGTAACCCAGGGACGCGCGGATAAAGTTCACATTTTCAAGATGAAGCGCCGCAAGCAGTCCAGGAAACAACAGGGTCATCGGCAAAATTACACCGAGATCCAGGTCGACCGTATCGCGGTCTGATACCGGTACGGCTGAAGCATTTCTGCCCAAGGAGCAGCGAAATGGCACACAAGAAAGCAGGTGGAAGTTCACGCAATGGGCGTGATTCGAATGCGAAGCGGCTTGGCGTTAAACGCTATGGTGGCCAGGTGATCTCCGCCGGGAGCATCATTGTCCGTCAACGCGGTACACAAATTCACCCCGGTAATAACGTCGGCGTTGGGCGTGATCACACACTGTTTGCGAAAATCGACGGTCAGGTTGAGTTCGGTCGTCGCGGCCCACTGAACAAGAAGACGGTCAGCATCAAACCGGTCTGAGGCATTCCAGATAGAGACAAAAAGCCCTATCGGTTGCGGTAGGGCTTTTTTATTTTCGACACAAGACCGAGCAATCGATCAAACGGTCAATTCAGCAATGAAGTTTACAGACGAGGCGGTTATTGAAACGCACTCCGGCAAGGGCGGTGATGGTATCGCTGCCTTCCGCCGCGAGAAGTACGTGCCGCGCGGCGGCCCGAGCGGCGGCGACGGCGGCCGTGGCGGCAACGTATTCATCACGGCAGACCGCAACATCAACACGCTGATTGACTATCGCTACAAGCGTATTTATCGGGCACGCAACGGAGCAAACGGACAAGGCAAGGACCGCTACGGCAAGGCAGGTGAAGATATCTTCTTGCGAGTGCCGGTCGGTACGGTCGTGACCGATGCGGAAACGGGTGTACGTGTCGCCGACCTGGCGACGCATGGACAAACCGAACTGGTTTGCAAGGGCGGCAGCGGTGGTCTTGGCAATATTCACTTCAAATCGAGCACCAATCGCGCCCCGCGGCAATGCACACCGGGCCAGCCCGCTGAAAGCCGCAGATTGCGGCTGGAGTTGCGGGTATTGGCGGACGTCGGGTTGTTGGGTTTGCCCAACGCCGGCAAGTCAACGTTCATCCGTACTGTTTCCGCAGCGCGACCGAAAGTCGGCGACTATCCGTTCACAACGTTGCAGCCACATCTTGGTGTCGTGCGCGTTGACATCAACAAAGCCTTCGTCATCGCCGATATACCGGGACTGATCGAGGGGGCCGCCGAAGGCGCCGGCCTCGGTCACCAGTTTCTTCGTCACTTGCAGCGCACCAGGTTGCTGCTGCACCTGGTCGACATTTTCCCCGTCAGTGAACCCGCGTCGGCTGTGCATGCGGCGAAAGCCATCATCGAGGAACTTCGCAAGTATGACGAGAGCCTGTTCAGTAAAACCCGCTGGCTGGTTCTGAACAAGATAGACCTCATCGCCGAGGACGAACGCGAACAGGTCGTTGCACAGTTCATGCACGACTACCGGCGCGACATTGGCGAACCACAACGCAGCTTTGCCATTTCCGCACTTTCGGGTTCCGGCTGCAGTGAATTAACGCATGCCGTTATGGACTACCTGTCAAAGTCCGCCGAAACGGACGGCAACGAAGCAACACCGGCAGTCGCTACGGAAAATCAATCAGATCACTAACAAAACGTTCACCTGGTAAACATGGAAAGCGTGTTCTCGACAGCAAGAAGAGTCGTTGTCAAGATCGGCAGCAGTCTCATTACCAAAGGCGGTCAGGGCCTCGACCACGCGGCGCTGGCCGGTTGGGCGGAGCAGATTGCCCGCTTGCGCCAGACCGGATACGAGGTCGCATTGGTATCGAGCGGTTCGATCGCCGAGGGCATGCAACGACTGGGCTGGCGCAAGCGTCCGCACGCCGTATACGAACTGCAGGCAGCCGCTGCAGTAGGACAAATGGGCCTGGTCCAGGCCTACGAGTCATGTTTTCGCAACTTCGGATTGCACACTGCGCAGATACTGTTGACGCACGACGACCTATCCGACCGAACGCGTTATCTCAACGCGCGTTCGACTGTCAGAACACTGATTCGCCTCGGCGCCATCCCCGTCATCAACGAGAACGACACTGTCGCAATCGATGAAATTCGCTTCGGAGACAACGACACGCTGGCAGCCCTGGTCACTAACCTGATTGAGGCGCACGTGCTGGTCATCCTCACCGACCAGCCTGGTCTGCACACGAAGGATCCGCGCCGGCATGCTGATGCCGAACTCATACCGAAAGCTGATGCCAATGACCCGGCACTGGAGACCATGGCAGGCGGCATCGGCAGCCATCTCGGCAGCGGCGGTATGTTGACCAAAGTGCGTGCCGCCAAACGGGCGGCCCGAAGCGGTGCGCACACGGTCATTGTGTCTGGTGCGGAACCCAACGTTCTCGATCGTCTGGCTGCAGGTGAGTCCATCGGCACCGAGTTACGTGCCAACGCCATGACCCTGGCAGCCAGGAAGCAGTGGCTGGCTGACCATCTGCAGGTCCGAGGCCGGGTAAAACTCGACGATGGCGCCGTCAATGCCTTGATCAGCGGCAACAAGAGCCTGCTTCCGATCGGCGTTGTCGAGGTGTTCGGTAGTTTTGAACGCGGCGAAGTGGTCAGCTGCATCAACCAGGCGGGAAACGAAGTTGCCCGGGGACTGGCCAATTACAACGCAACCGAAACGGCAAAAATTCTCAGAACGCCGTCGGCACAGATTGAAGCCAAACTCGGTTACGTCGACGAACCCGAACTCATTCATAGAGACAATCTCGTCTTGCTGTGAAGCAGAACCAGATTGCGGCCTGGACTCGCATCCGCGTAGCGTAAGTTAGCCAATAACCGCGGTTCCGGGCGTTGCGGAAATGACTGCGCTATCTGCCCACTGGCATGGGGATGCCGCGTTTCAACGCCGCTACGACCCTGCTCGCGTCCCGTTGCGGAACGCCATAGGGACAGACATAGAACCGGTACAGGGAGTGGCGGATTTTATTGCGGTCCAGGTCCCTGATCGGATACCACTCGGCATTGCGTGACTGCGTCCAGGTCCGTTCGGTCGAACCGAAGGCATACGATTTGTACTCACCCGTCACGCACCGCATACCCTCGAAAGTGACATTGTCACTACCCGACGGCGAGCGCGCGACCAAGGTATAACGCACCACCGCGTCATCGTAGACAGCGATCGACTGCGCATCGAGGAAGAACTTGAAGCTCTTGGGGCCTTCAATCTGTACCTCGATGAGATTGGCATCGCTGGGGTACGGGGGTAGGACATAATCCGCTTCGCGCCACTGCGCTTTCCACTCGGGCTCTTGTTTGAATGCCTCACGCTTTTCGACCATGCGATCGACCGCAGGCCCGGTCGGCGAGCATCCGCCGGCCGCCGCTACGAGGAGCGAAACAGCGACAACGAGCGAAATGCACTCAGGATTTGTCAGGTTCATACACGTGCATGCGGGTCAGCGGATAGTGCAGTGAGCCATCGGCAAGCGGTTTGCCGGCGAGTATCTGGAAAATCGATATCCAGCCGCGCTCAAACGCGTGCGCCGAGCCAGCCATGTAGATGCGCCATACCCGGTAACGCCGCTCGCCGACCAGTTTGCGTGCTCGCGCGGCGTTTGCTTCGAGCCGGTCGACCCAATGCCAGAGGGTCTTTGCGTAGTGCGGACGCAATGACTCCGCGTCCCACATCTCCAGGCCCTGAGTCGACATTTCGCGAATGACTCGCGAAACGTGCACCAACTCACCGCCGGGAAATACGTACTCGTCGACGAACTTGCCAATATCACTGCCAAGCGCGCCGTCGTCGAGGGAGTTGGTGGTAATACCATGGTTCATGACCATGCCGCCAGGCTTGAGCAGGGAGTAAATTTTTTCGAAGTAGACCGGCAGGTTCTTTTTGCCCACATGCTCAAACATGCCGACGCTGGCGATCTTGTCAAAAGACGCCTCTGACGGCAGATCGCGGTAGTCCATCAGGCGCGCTTCGCAGCTGCCTTCCAGGCCAAGCTCCTTGATACGTTGGTTGGCCAACGCGTGCTGCTCGTCCGATAGCGTAATCCCCACCGCTTTCACGCCGAAGTGGCGCGCGGCCCAGATAATCAGCGCCCCCCAGCCGCAACCAATGTCGAGAAAGCGCTCGCCCGGCTTGAGTTGCAGCTTTCGGCAAATATGCTCGAGTTTTTGCTCCTGGGCGAGATCGAGGCTGTCGTCGGGGTTCTTGAAGTAGGCACACGAGTAGACCCGGTTCCGGTCCAGCCACAGGCCATAGAACTCGTTGCCGACATCATAATGGTGCTGTATCGCTCGTCTGTCGGACGGGCGCGTATGACGCCACCAATTGAATACGGCCGAGCGCCGTTGATAGGTGCCAGCGTGCTCTGACACGAGCCGCTCACCGATTTTGATCGTTTCGCGGGGGTCGCCCTCGATGTCGATGTGCCCCTCGACGTAGGCCTTGGCGATTTTGCCCAAGGTCGGGCGCATCAGCGAGGAAATCGCTTGCGGGGAATTGAGTGTAAGGTGGATCTTCGCACTGGGTTGGGGCCCGATGGTACTGCCATCCCACAGCGACACGGCGACCGGCAAACCAAGCCGCGACAACCTGTGCTCGATCTCGCTTACGATGCTCATTGCCTGAACCGCTTTTGATGATTTTCCAGTCAAACGGCCACTTCAGGGTGGCCGTTTCGACATTTTACGTAGCTCAGCGGCAGTTGGACATGCCCTTTAGCCTGTTTACAGGCGCAAATCGTTGATCAGCGACTGCCTCACAGCTTCCGGCACGTTATCGACCTTGACCCGGTAGTTCTCGTGGTCGCAACCCATCGCCAGCGCACGGCCGTTCTTCAGCGCCTCCTTCATCGGTGCCGTCAGCTCGAAGCGCAGGAAGTGCACCGATGAGGTCTTTTCGGTGGTTTCGCGTTCCAGGTCCTCATCAGCGACCGCAAAAACCCTCGGCTGGCCTTCGACCTGAACCCAAACCTTGTCTTCGATGTCGATCAGCCTGGCAAGCGCTTTCTTGCGTTCAGACTCGTCGGGGTACTCAATCAGCATGGTCACTTTCCAGTTGCTGCCGTCGGGTATCAGCGGGTTATAGGCGTCGAGTTCATCGACGATTCCTTCTTCCTCGAAGATTCGCTCGGCACGCAACATTTCCTGGACCTGATAGCGAATGGTCAGTTCGTCTTCGAACAGCAACGTCACATGCTCGCCGAGGTGCACCTTGCGGTTGTGCTTGTGCGCCATCACCCTGGCTCGAAAATCCTTACGCTTCGTTGCGTACTCTTCGAGTGACATCAGGCTGTCGCGGCTAATTGCTGCCATCATCTGCATCTCCTCAATCAATCCTTAATAACCGTAAGCGATTCGAATCAGCGTCAGTGGGTGCTGTTTCTCGCCTGCGCTGGCGCCGGACTCACGTATTCCCTGCGCAATGTGACGGCCTGCAATAGCGCAGTCGGAACTGATGTAGTCCGGTTGCGGTTCCGCCATCTGGCGGAATACGGGCCGGCCGATTTTCATCGACTCGGCAAAATACTCTTTCTTCACGCCCCAGGTGCCGTCATGGCCCGAGCAGCGCTCGACGCTGGTGACGGTTGTGTCAGGAACTTTCTCGAGAAGTTCGCGTGTCTTCTGTCCGATATTCTGCACCCGCAAATGGCAGGGAATGTGATACGACACCTTGCCCAGCGGTTTCTTGAAATCTGTTTTGAGCAATCCGTCACGATTACGCAGCACAAAATATTCGAATGGATCGAACATGGCGTCTGCGACCAACTTCACGTCGGCCTCGTCGGGGAACATCAGTGGCAATTCCTGTTTGAACATCAGCGTGCAGGAAGGCACTGGCGTGACAATGGCATAGCCGTCTCGCGCCAAGCGCGCCAGCACCGGAATGTTCTTTTCCTTCAACCTGGCGACCGATTCAAGATCGCCCAGCTCCAGTTTCGGCATGCCGCAGCACGCCTCTTTCTCGACAATCGTTGCGGGAATTTCGTTGTGCTCGAGTATGCGCAACAGGTCCTGGCCAATACCCGGCTCGTTATAGTTCACGTAACAGGTCGAGAAAATAGCCACCTTCCCGGGCGTATTGTTCCCATCCTTGACTGCGAAACCGTCCTGCGGCCGTGCCTTGCGGCGGAAAACCTTGCTGCTGTATTCAGGCAGTTCCCGTTTTGCGTCGATCCCGAGCGTGGTTTCCATCAATTTGCGGGTCGCTCCGTTCTTGTTCACCGCATTGACCATTTGAACCACCACGGGAATCGAAGCCAGCTTGCCAAGCGCGTCCGTGCTGGACAGCAACTTGTCGCGAAACCGCGCCCCGTTTTTCCTGAATTTGAGCGCCTTGGCGCGCAACATGAGGTGCGGAAAGTCGACATTCCATTCATGCGGTGGTACGTATGGGCACTTGCTCATGTAGCACATGTCGCACAGGTAGCACTTGTCAACGACTTTCCAGTAGTCCTGCTTGTCGACCCCGTCGACCTCCATCGTCTTGCTCTCGTCGACCAGATCGAACAAAGTCGGGAACGCGGTACACAGGCTCACGCACCGCCTGCATCCATGACAGATGTCGTACACGCGCTCCAGTTCATCGAACAATTTTGCCTCATCGTAGAAATCCTTCGACTTCCAGTCGATGGCGTGTCGGGTTGGTGCTTCAAGACTTCCTTCGCGCATGTGTGCAGGCTACCAATATCGAGACAAAAAAAACCGCGAGTTGTTCTGAAGCGAAACGGACAACTCGCGATTCGGTGAGGCAGCGGTGAAGTAATTCGCCGCCACCAAGAGGATTCAGTCTTCCAGTGCGTCGAGAGCCTTTTGGAAGCGATTGGCGTGAGAACGCTCTGCTTTGGCAAGCGTTTCGAACCAATCAGAGATCTCGTCGAAGCCTTCGTCACGCGCTGTTTTCGCCATACCCGGGTACATATCGGTGTATTCATGCGTCTCGCCAGCAATCGCCGCCTTGAGGTTGTCGCGGGAGCGGCCGATCGGCAGACCGGTTGCAGGATCACCAACCTGCTCAAGATACTCGAGGTGTCCATGGGCGTGGCCGGTTTCGCCTTCAGCGGTAGAGCGAAATACGGCGGCGACGTCATTTTGTCCTTCAACGTCGGCCTTGTTTGCGAAGTAAAGGTAACGGCGGTTGGCCTGTGATTCACCGGCAAACGCGTCCTTGAGGCTTGTTTCCGTTTTCGAGCCTTTAAGTGCAGCCATTTTAAGATTTCTCCTCAAATGTTTAGGATGATTCGATGTCCGAAACGACTGCAGCGGCGATGACCGCTGGAGCCGACAAAAATTAGACTAACTCTAATCTGCGAACGGAGTTTAGAACGGTTCTAATTAAGCTGTCAAACAGCGGATGTCAGCGAGTACTCACTAGGTAAATCGCTATTGTTTTGTATGCTGTTTTTAACTAAAGTGCGGGCGGCACTCGATCGCCATGCCGCCCTACAAGTTTATCGCGCTGGCGGCATACAAGCGTCGGACTTGCCCGGGTCTGCACCAACGAATGACCCGTTCACACTGCCAGCGAGACCGCGATCTTGCCTTTTCAGCCGCCCTGCTCTATCCCGAAAAATGCATTGACATCAGTG
>JBFKXV010000098.1:0-7804 GCA_041637935.1 Burkholderiales bacterium
GTCTCCAAAAAAGTTCAAATATCCAGCGCTTAGAGCACCCGGCGCGGCCAGCGGTTCCCTGTTATTGGCCGGACGACAGTCCATCGAGTTGCGCGGTTAACGCGAGCCAGTTCTCCTCTGCGCGATCGAGTTCCTTGCTGACCCGGGCTTGCTCGCGCAAATACTCCCGCAACTGCTCCTTTTGCGCGGTTTCGTATATATCGGGTGAGGCAATCAGGTTTTCAAGACGCTCCTTCTGCCGCGTCCACTCGTCAATCTTTTGTTCCAGCCGGCGCAGCCGCGTCTCAAGCGGTTTTCTGCGCGCTGAAATTCCTGCTCTGGCTTCAGCCTCGATACGGCGCTGCTCACGGCGCGACACAGTCAAACCTGCTTGTTCCAACCCCTCGCTTTTTGAGGCGGCAAGCAGCCGAGTATAACCTTCCAGATCATCATCGAACTCACGCACGGCACCGCCATCGACCAGGAACAACTGGTCGCAGCTTGCGCGCAACAGGCTTCGATCGTGTGACACCAGCACCATTGCTCCATCATATTCCTGCAACGCTCTGATCAAGGCGTGCCGCATCTCAATGTCGAGGTGGTTGGTCGGTTCATCGAGCAGCAGCACGTTAGGACGCTGCCAGGCGATCAGCGCAAGTACCAATCGCGACCGTTCGCCGCCGGAAAAACGGCCAACCGGCGCCAGGGCATCGTCGCCCCGGAAGTCGAAGCTACCCAGAAAATCCCTTAGTTCCTGCTCGCGCACCGCCGGGTCGAGGCGCGCCAAGTGCTGTAGTGGACTGTCTTCCGGGCGCAGTTGCTCGAGCTGACCTTGCTGAAAATAGCCGATTCTCAGCGTCTTGCCTTCAGTTCGCGTGCCGCGGATCGGTTCGAGGTCACCGGCAAGCAACTTGACAAGCGTCGATTTGCCGGCGCCATTGCGCCCGAGCAACCCAATCCGCGCGCTGGCGCGCAGTTCGAGTTGCACCGATGACAACACTGCTTCACCAGCGTAGCCCGCCGTGACTTTTTCGAGTACCAGCGCCGGATCCGGATGCGCCGCGGCAGGCCGAAACTCAAAATTGAAAGGTGAGCTGACGTGCGCTGGCACGATGTCATCATATTTGGCGAGTAGCTTGATGCGGCTTTGCGCCTGGCGCGCTTTGGTCGCCTTGGCGCGAAACCGGTCGACAAACGCACGGATGCGCGAGATCTCGCGCTGCTGCTTGTCAAACATCGCGGCTTGCTGCGACAGCAGCTGCGCTCTTTGGCGTTCGAATGCAGAATAGTTTCCCGTGTAGGTGCGCAGTGTTTGATTTTCGATGTGGCAGATGCTATCGACCGTGTTGTCGAGGAACTCGCGGTCATGCGAAATCAGCAACAGGGTGCCGGCATAGGCGCGCAGCCAGTTCTCCAGCCAGACGATGGCATCAAGGTCCAGGTGGTTGGTCGGCTCATCGAGAAGCAACAAGTCGGAGCGGCACATCAGCGCACGAGCCAGATTCAGACGCACTCGCCAGCCACCAGAGAAGGCATTGATCGGACGTTCGAGATCTGTGGCAGCGAAGCCGATCCCACTCATCAGGCGCGCGGCGCGAGCGCGCCCCGCGTAACCGTCGATCGCTGCCATCCTGTCGTGGAGTTCACCAAGGCGCGCCGCATCCGCTGTCGCTTCGGCCTTGCTCAATTGCGCTTCGATCGAGCGCAGCTCCTGATCGCCATCGATGACATGCTCAATGGCGGCAACGGCTCCAGAGGGCAAATCCTGCGCGACTTCGCCGACGACGAGTCCCGGCTGCAATGCGACCTCACCGGAGTCGGCGTGCAGCGTCCCCCGTACAAGTGCAAACAGACTGCTCTTGCCACTGCCATTGGCCCCCGTGACGCCGATCTTCTGACCGCGATAGACGTTCACGCTGGCATGCTCGAACAGACATTTGGCGCCGCGTCGCAGCGTCACGTCAAGCAGATGTATCATCTCGCGACGGGCGCAGCACGCACGATGTGGCCAAAAGGAATGGGGTGGACGATGGGGCTCGAACCCACGACAACCGGAATCACAATCCGGGACTCTACCAACTGAGCTACGTCCACCAGCGAAAGTATCCCGCCCTGTGCGACCAAGATGATACCTTGGCATGCCCGACAGGACTCGAACCTGTAACCCCCAGCTTAGAAGGCTGGTGCTCTATCCGGTTGAGCTACGGGCACAACTCGTTACTGCACCGCCAAAACCTGGTCGGGGTGGAGAGATTCGAACTCCCGACATCCTGCTCCCAAAGCAGGCACGCTACCAGGCTGCGTTACACCCCGGAGGCGCAGGACTATACGCTTTAAGCGGGGTGGCGGTCAACGCAGCCCGGCGGCCCCGCCCCGTGCAGGTCACACTCGAATTGCGCCGGACGCTGATTTCTGATATTAAACCCAGTTTTTTGAATCCGGGCAGATCCAAATGGCTTCAAAGCAGACCCAAATGGCTTCAAACTTACGCAACGCGGTCAAACCTTACTCCCCGAGGAAGGGAGAGGCGTACATGAGCGCGAGGCAACAGACACATTTCAAGAAAATACTCAGCCAGCTCAAGGAAGAACTCAGTGAGGACATCGACCGCACAGTTCATACCATGCAGGACGAGGCGACAGTGTTCGCTGACCCGAATGACCGCGCCAGTCAGGAATCCGATATCTCGCTCGAACTTCGCAGCCGTGACCGCGAGCGCAAGCTAATCAAGAAAATCGACGAAACGATCGCGAAAATCGATGCCGGCGAATATGGCTACTGCGAAAGTTGCGGCATCGAAATCGGCCTCAAGCGGCTCGAAGCGCGCCCGACGGCAACCCTGTGCATCGACTGCAAGACGCTGGACGAAATGCGCGAACGTCAGGTCGCCAAGTAAGTCAACCGGACTCTCCACACACGCCCTTACCTCAAGTCATTTAGCCTCAGTTTCAGGCGCACCATAATCCGGAATCCCGAATGCCGAGCGGCGGCCCAGCCGCCGTGCCGGCAACCCAGGTGTCATCAAGCGCGCATGGAACTTTGTCACAGCGCACGGTCCAACGAAGGTAAACGCCAGCATCATTTGGCGGCTATTTAACCGAATTGGACGACTGGAACGTTACATGACAAGAGCACAACGTATCTCCGACCCGCGCGCCATCAGGCAACGTTTGGGCATGAACCAGCAGGATTTCTGGGGACAAATCGGCGTCACCCAAAGCGGCGGCTCGCGCTATGAAAGCGGGCGCGAAATGCCCAAACCGGTTCGCGAATTGCTGCGTCTGGTGCACGTTGACCGCCTGAATTTGCGCAATGTCACCCGCAACGACCTGATGGTGCTCAGCTATCTGAAGAAAGCGCAGCCGGCGCTGTTCAAGCGGCTCAAGGCATCCGCCACTCAGCACGCCGGTCACGGCCAACGGCACCGCCGTGCACGTTAATAGCCGTGCACGTTAATGGCAGCTCACGTAAGGACCGCGCAGATCAAGCAAGAAGGCTTCAAGGCGCGACCTTGACCGGAAGGCCCAGCGCGCGAATCCGATCCGCATAAGCATCGAGCCAGGAGGCGGACAAGCGGGAAAGCCGATCCGCCTCAGGCTGATATGACTGGCGCGCAAGACCATATAACAAGACGCCGCGTATCGGTACGCCCCGCGCAAGTTGCTCTGCGACGAATTCGAGATAAGCCGCTTGTTCGGGTTCGTCAGGCGCATCGCCATCTATGGCAAGGGCACAGGTTTGAAGCCAGGTCGGACACGCATGAGCTGCGATTTGCAGATTTCTGGCAACGCGGTTCACCCCGAGACGCGTCCCGTTCATGCGTTGCATCCCCTCGCGCGTCGCGCTATCCAGTTTGAACCACACCTCTCCGTTGATTCGTTGCAGCCTGCGCAATCCTTCACGAACTTCGCGTTGATGTATCAAACTGCCGTTGGTAATTAATATCGTTTTAACTTCATCACCGACCGCCACCGCATGCCTGACTTCACCGATGACGTCGACGACCGAAGCAAATTCGGGCGCGCTGGTTGGCTCACCGTTGCCGGACAATGCAATGTCATTGAGACGCCTTGCCTGTTCCGGGACACAGCGCTGCATGAAATCACCATCAATTACATCTTGTAGAAAAGCGGTCAGTTCCGAGCGCAGCTTTTCCAGATCAACCGGTGGTGCGGCGCCGCGCCGCAAATCCGGCACCTGGCAGTAAATACATTTCCAGTTGCAGGCATTGTTAACGTTCAGGTTCACGCCAACCGAAACGCCACCCGCCCGCCGCGAAACAACCGGGTAAACATATGTCAAACCGGCGGCAGCTCGGTCATGATCCTCGACCGAGAGGCTTCGAACAGTATTTCTTTCAACCATTATTTGTTTCAAACATTGTATTTGGCTCAAACATTGCAACACCCGATAGTGGGTCAGTGAATCGAAGCCGCCAGCGTGAATCCTTGTGAAGCGCGTTCAGCAATGCGCCCATTATCTTCTCCTGTAACGGTTCGGGCCACAGCGCCGTGGAACATTTTGGTCCCCTAACAGCGTCACGCAGTTCGGATCGCCTCTCTTCATCTTGGTACCTATCAATATTGGCACCTTTCAATCTTGGTACCTTTCAATCTTTGTACCTTCCGATATTGGCACCGCCTCATATTGGCGCTAGCTGAATTTGTCGCCACTCGGTCTTTGCGCCATCTCAACTTGGCACCACCTAATCGTGGCGCCGCGACGCATGGTGAGGCCGCGCAATCTACCTGGCGTCGCAGCTACAGCGGCATCCGAAATCGGGCATGGCAACACGCCCGCCTACGCTGTTACTGCCAAAGTCATCAGGGAGGCAGCGCTTAGCAACTCCCAAGGTGCTTTTCCGATAATATGATCAGTTAGTGCGATGGTAGCTAAGACGGTTCAATTCGACTCGGTCGTTCAAGCTGTTGTATTGGTAAATCCGCTTGTCCGGCTGTGCCGATTTGCCCGGCAATTTCAGGTCGGGCAAAGATTAGCCAGAAACCAGGCACGCGTTGGCGCGTTCAACTGTCTGGCGATGTGCAGCCAAACATTTAATACAAATCCGCGGTAGCATGGGCCATGACCGTGTCACTCTAAAGTGAGAGAAAACCATGAGTTTTGAGAAAGTCGCCTTTGGTTTCTTCATCATCCTTGCGCTGACACTGAACGTCGCTTTTGTGCTTGGCGAGATTGACAACCCCGAACATCACAGTGTTTGGCTTTTGTTCATTACCATCGTCGTCAATTTGCTCGCTACACTTTTGAAGCTTGGTGATCGCTCTCAAATTGGTGCGCTGCTACTGGCGACCGCTCTCGTGGCCGACCTGCAGCTCATTGCATCAGCGAGCGTGTGGACAATTGCCATCTACGGCTTGGAAGTCGGTCTCACAACGCCGGTAATGACCGGCATTGTGTCCCTCGCGATGGGCGCATTGGTCGCCAACGTGATTTCGGTGGCAATGGTCGTCGCCGACACGCTCATGTTGCGGCGCTGATCGTGACCAAGAGCTCCAGTCTCGACCGGGTCACCGCCATCGTTTTGCGCGAGATGCGCGGACCCATTTTCATGCTGATCGTTGTGTACACCATCGGCATGGTTGGCATCGTGCTCATTCCGGGTCAGGATGCAGACGGAAATCGGGTTCACATGAGCTTCTTTCATGCCTTCTACTTCATGACCTATACCTCGACCACCACCGGCTTTGGCGAACTGCCGCATGGATTCACCGAGGGACAGCGCATGTGGGCGATTGCATGTTTGCTGCTCAGCGTGGTCACCTGGCTCTACGCAATCGGCTCAATCGTGCGCCTGATCAGCAATCCGCACTTCACTCGGGCGCTCGCCCAAAGGCGATTCGCGATCGCGGTGAGCCGGATACGCGAGCCGTTTGTGATCATCTGCGGGTTCGGCGACACCGGCAGCCTGCTCGCTCGCGGCTTGAGCGATCGGGGAATAACAGGCGTTGTGATTGACGAAGACCTGGACCGCATCAAGGCACTACGCCTGCGTCAATACGCCGTGCCGATGCCGGGGCTTTGCGCCGATGCCAGCGTACCGGGAAACCTCACCGATGCGGGATTGGATCGACCCAATTGCCGCGCCGTGGTAGTGCTGACCGACGAAGATCTGGGCCTCAAGATCGCAGTGATGACCCGATTGCTCAATCCGGCAGCCCAGATCATCTGTCGATGTCCATCGCGTTCGCACGACGAGGAACTGCGTTCCCTTGGTTCCGCGGTTATCGCCGACCCTTTCGAGGCGTATGCGCGCAAATTCGCGCTCGCATTACACTGGCCCCAGCTATACACGCTTGACGAATGGATCGTCGGCGCGCGGGGCGCATCACTTCGCAAGCCTATCCAGTGTCCTTTCGGGACCTGGATACTATGCGGCTACGGACGAATGGGGCATTGGTTGCACCAGGCGCTCAGTGCGCACAAAGTGCCGACAGTCGTGATTGCACCGAATGTGGCAGCCGAGCCAGGCGTTGATCAAAAGGTGGAGGGGGTTGCCACCAAGACCACACTGCGCGAAGCCGGTGCCGCCGAGGCAGCGGGTGTTCTGGCGGCAACAAACAACGATACGGACAATCTCAGCATTCTGTTGAATGCCCGGGCGATCAATCCGGACATCTTTCTGGTGGTACGGCAGAATCACCACGAAAACGAACTCGCATTCAATGCCGCGAAAGCCAACCTCATCATGCAGCCGAGCCTGGTGAGCGCACGCCGGATACTACTCACGCTCATATCACCCTTGATTCAGGTGTTTCTGGACGGCCTGGAAGCGCAACCGGATTTGCTTGCAAAAAAAGTCTACCCACGGCTGCTCGAACTGTTCAAGGACGACAATCCGCCGGCGCTCTGGGTCGTGCGCGTATCGGTCAATGAAATGCCGGCCGTGCTCGCCATGATGCGAACCCGCAGTGTGACTCTGCATGACCTGCTACGCGATCCGCGAGATCGCACCTGGTCGCTTGGCTGCGTCCCGCTGCTGCTGGTTCGCGCCGAGGCGCATACCCTGATGCCGGATCCCGATATGTCGCTGCAGGAAGACGATCAGTTGTTGATGTGCGGGGTCAAGAACGCGAAGCGTTTGCTCGATGCTGCCGTCGCTAATGAGTACACACTGGAGTATCTCATCACCGGCACCGCACCCCCACGCACCAGCTTGGCCCGGCTAGTCCACTCGTGGTCTGCCAGGACAAGCGGTTGATCTGACCTTCGGTTTGCGAAGGGCCCTTGCCCACGCTGATGACTCGTGACGCAAGGAGACAAAACACAGAAATCAAGATGGCCGGTACTGTGTCCGCAGCCAATGAAGCGGGGAGCCGCGTGTAAACCTTGTTGTTTGTCTCTGGTCATGCGCTGGCGTACCATTCCAGACAGGCGACTGGACCAAACGGGGGGAGAGAAAAATGCCCGATGAAAACGCAGTACACCGCGGTTCATGCTATTGCGGTGCAGTAACCGTAACCGTCAAGGGCCCGCCGGCAGCCGCCGGCTACTGTCATTGTCTGGAATGCCGCAAGTGGCACTCGGCGCCGATTAACGCGCTCGCTATGTGGCCCAACGACAGTGTGACTATCGACGGACCAACCATGACCAGCAAAGTCACCGATGCCACCGGACGCGTATCGTGCAGCAAGTGCGGTGGGTGCGTTGCCACGCTCAAGCCGAAGATGGGCATGACCGCGGTATTTCCGATGACCCTCGCCGGCCCGAAGGGTACGTTCAAGTACGAGCCCGCCTTCCACATCTTCTACGAAGAACGGGTCATGGATATAAGTGACGGGCTTCCGAAATTCGTCGACGTGCCGGA
>JBFKXV010000099.1:0-7726 GCA_041637935.1 Burkholderiales bacterium
CGGCAGTTCGCCGCGATCGACAGTTTCTTGTGATAACAGAAATGCGGAATATAGATGCCGAGTTTGCTGGCGGCATCCATCACAGTGCTGTGTTCAGCGATCTCGACCGTCTTGCCGTCGATTTCCAGCGTGATCATCGGTTCACCCTACCTGACATTTCTTGTTGCCAATGTGATACTCGAACTCGTGCCGGAAGTGCTTGATGAAACTTTTCACCGGGAGCGCCGCGGCGTCACCCAGAGCACAGATAGTGCGCCCGGCAATGTTGTCGGCCACCGACACGAGCCGCTCGAGGTCGTCCGGCTCGCCTTTACCGTGCTCGATGCGCTGAACCATGCGGTATAACCATCCGGTGCCCTCGCGGCACGGCGTGCATTGTCCGCAGGACTCTTCGAAATAGAAGTACGACAAGCGTTGCAGACAACGCACCATGCAGCGTGTTTCGTCCATCACAATCACAGCGCCTGAACCCAACATGGAGCCGGCCTTGGCGATCGAGTCGTAATCCATGTCGGTCGCCATCATGACGTCGGCCGGAAGAACCGGCATCGATGAACCGCCCGGTATGACCGCCTTGAGTGCTTTGCCATCGCGCATGCCACCGGCCATTCCGAGCAGTTCGGCAAACGGCGTGCCGAGCCTGACTTCATAATTGCCGGGCCGCTCGACGTCGCCTGAAACCGAGAAAATCTTTGTTCCCCCGTTATTCGGGCGCCCCAGATTGAGAAAGGCCTCGCCGCCATTGCGGATCAACCACGGGACGGCGGCAAATGTCTCGGTGTTATTGATCGTGGTGGGTTTACCGTAAAGACCGTAGGTCGCGGGAAACGGCGGCTTGAACCTGGGCTGGCCTTTCTTTCCTTCGATCGATTCGAGTAACGCCGTTTCCTCGCCGCAGATATACGCCCCCCAGTTATGGTTGGCGAACAATTCGAAATCGAAACCCGAACCCAGAATGTTCTTGCCGAGATAACCCGCCGCGCGCGCTTCCTCGAGTGCTTCCTCGAATCGCTCGTAGACCTCCCAGATCTCGCCGTGAATATAGTTGTATCCGACCGGGATACCCATGGCGTAGGCAGCGATAGCCATGCCCTCGATCACCACGTGCGGGTTGTAGCGCAGGATATCGCGATCCTTGAACGTGCCGGGCTCACCCTCGTCGGAATTGCACACCAGATACTTGACGCCGTCATAGGCGCGCGGCATGAAACTCCACTTCAGCCCGGTGGGAAAACCGGCGCCGCCGCGCCCGCGCAACGCCGACTTCTTGACCTCCGCGACGACGGCCTCGGGCGGGATGCGCTGGCTGAGGATTTTGCGCAAGGCGGCGTAGCCGTCACGCGACTGGTAGTCTGCGAGACGCCAATTGAGCCCGTCGAGGCCTGTCATGATGACCGCGTCGGGACCATAACTGTCCGGCGGAAACGGAGGGATCGGCGCGTTCATCCGCGCTTCAACTCCTCGAACATCTGGTCCAGTTTGGCAGGTGTCATGGACGACAGCATCTTCCTGTCGTTGACGATGCACACCGGCGCATCGACACAAGCGCCCATGCACTCACCCTCTTTGAGCGTGAAACGGCCATCAGCGCTGGTTTGATTGAAATCGATTTGCAGCTTCTTCTTGAGATGATCCGCGGCTTCCTCGGCGCCGCGCAAAGCACAAGGCAAATTGGTGCAGATGGTGATCTTGAACTGCCCCGGCTTATTGAGGTTGTACATGTTGTAGAAGCTCGCAACTTCCCACACAGCGATGGGCGGCATGTCAAGGTAAGACGCGACGAACTCGATGACGTCTTTGGAAATCCAGCTCGTTTCCTGTTGCGCGATTGCCAGTGCCGCTATCACCGCCGAGGCCTTGCGATCAGACGGATACTTGGCGATCTCCCGGTCGATGCGGGCCATCGCATCGGCGCTCAGCAAGTTCGTCTTCTCGCTCACCGGTCCACCTCGCCGAACACGATATCCTGTGTTCCGATAATCGCGACCATGTCGGCAATCATGTGGCCGCGCGACATCTCATCCATAGCAGAAAGATGAACGAAGCCCGGCGCACGGATTTTCAACCGGTACGGTTTGTTGGCTCCGTCAGAAATGAGGTAGATGCCGAACTCGCCTTTCGGTGCTTCGACCGCCGCATATACCTCACCGGGAGGAACGTGTAACCCTTCAGTGAACAACTTGAAGTGGTGGATCAGTTCTTCCATATTGGTCTTCATTGATACCCGCGACGGGGGACAGACTTTGTGGTCGTCACTCATGACTGGTCCGGGGTTGGCGCGCAACCAGTTGATGCATTGCTGGATGATTAGATTGGACTGGCGCATCTCCTCGATACGCACCAGATAACGGTCGTAGCAATCGCCGTTGACGCCGACTGGAATGTCAAAATCAACCTGGTCATACACTTCGTAAGGTTGTTTCTTGCGCAAGTCCCAGGCGATACCGGAACCACGCAACATCGGCCCGGTAAAACCAAGTGCGACAGCGCGCTCCGGAGACACGACACCGATACTGACCGTGCGCTGCTTCCAGATACGGTTATCTGTCAGCAGCGTTTCATACTCGTCAACCTTCTGCGGAAAGCGGGCACTAAAATCCTCGATGAAATCGAGCAACGAGCCCTCACGATTCACGTTGAGCTTGTCGACCTGTTTGCGATCGCGGAATTTTGATACCTGATACTGCGGCATCATGTCCGGCAAATCCCGGTACACGCCGCCAGGCCGATAGTAAGCAGCGTGAAGGCGCGCGCCCGACACCGCCTCGTAACAATCCATCAGGTCTTCACGCTCGCGGAAGCAATAAAGAAACATCGTCATCGCGCCGACATCCAGCGCGTGCGCGCCGAGCCAGAGCAAATGATTGAGAATGCGCGTGATCTCGTCAAACATGACGCGGATGTACTGCGCGCGCAATGGCACCTTGACTTCCAGCAGCCGCTCGATCGCCATCGCATAGGCGTGCTCGTTGCACATCATTGAGACGTAATCGAGGCGGTCCATGTAGGGAACCGACTGGATATACGTCTTGTGCTCGGCGAGTTTCTCGGTAGCCCGATGTAACAGGCCGATATGCGGGTCGGCACGCTCGATTACTTCGCCGTCGAGCTCGAGCACGAGCCGCAGCACGCCATGCGCTGCCGGGTGCTGCGGCCCGAAATTCATGGTGTAGTTTCTGATCTCAGCCACCGCAGTTGACTTTCCGTAAAGAGCAACTAGCGGCCCACAACACGCGACGCCAGTCGCTTGTTGCGGCGTAGGCTAATGCCGGCGAAGCCGGGCCGGAGGCAAAGTTCATTGTATAGTTGCGTATATCAGCCACGCTTAGTTCTCACAGGCGCACCAACAAGTTCCGGATTCGCTATTCAACATCGCCGTAATTCTCTTCACGCACAACGCGCGGCACGATCTCGCGAGGCTCGATGGTGACTGGCTGATAAATGACACGCTGCTGTTCCGGGTCGTAGCGCATTTCAACGTTGCCCGACAACGGAAAATCTTTGCGAAACGGATGACCGACGAAACCATAGTCGGTCAACAGGCGCCGCAAATCCGGATGACCAGTGAATATGATGCCGAACAGGTCAAATGCTTCGCGCTCGAACCAGTTGGCGGCAGGCCAGATTGCGACAACCGATTCCATCACTGGAAAATCGTCTTCTTCACAATAGGCGCGGACACGAAGGCGCCGATTGTGCTCGACTGAAAGCAAGTGGTAGACAACGGCAAAGCGGTTGGCGAATTGCCGCGCACCCGCGAAGTCGCTGTAATCAACACCGCAAAGATCGATCAACTGCGAAAAATCCAACTCCGCACGATCACGCAGGGTGAGCATGACTTCGCCAATTTTGTCCGCCGGTACAATGACGGTTAGCTCGCCACGCGAGCTGCTAACAGAGCGGACATTCCCGCCCAATGCGGCACGCACTCGTTCTTCCAGTGTCTCCAATCGTGTCTTCATGTTTGTGTGCCGGCCGGAAAACTAGCGCGCAATCGTATTGGTCCTGCGAATCTTGTTCTGTAATTGGATAATTCCGTAAAGAAGAGCCTCTGAGGTGGGAGGACATCCCGGCACGTAAATATCGACCGGGACGATTCGATCGCAGCCGCGCACGACCGAGTAGGAATAGTGATAGTAGCCTCCGCCGTTGGCGCACGATCCCATGGAAATCACCCAGCGGGGCTCTGCCATCTGGTCGTACACCTTGCGTAGCGCCGGCGCCATTTTGTTGCAAAGCGTGCCGGCAACAATCATCACGTCGGATTGTCGCGGGCTGGGCCGGAAAACAACGCCAAAGCGATCCAGATCGTAGCGCGCGGCGCCCGCGTGCATCATCTCGACAGCGCAACAGGCAAGACCAAACGTCATCGGCCACAAAGAGCCGGTGCGCGTCCAGTTGATGAGGTTGTCAATCGAGGTGGTGACAAAACCCTGTTCGGTGACGCCCTGCGTGCTCATGACCTGACTCCGCTCAATCCCATTCGAGCGCACCCTTCTTCCACTCATAGATGAACCCGACGACGAGCAGCGCCAGGAAAATCACCATTGCGATGAAACCAAACGTGCCGATTTCGTCGAGCACAACCGCCCATGGAAACAAAAAGGCAATCTCAAGATCGAAAATGATGAACAGGATCGCCACCAGGTAGTAGCGGACATCAAAACGCATACGCGCGTCTTCGAAAGCCTCGAAACCGCATTCGTACGGCGATAGTTTCTCCGGATCGGGACGGTGCACACCCAACACCCGGCTCAGCGTCGCGCCAATCAGGGGCAACGCGACCCCCATTGCAAGGCCGACAGCAATAAACAATAGAATCGGGAAATACTGTTCGATCATCCGTTTCCTTCCGGGCACATGGTGCCCTATGGCACCTCCGGGTACATGGTGCCTTTAAGGCACCCAGAATAAATGGTGCCTTTATGGCAAGGTTTGCACCACAATGCCCGGGTTTCGGCACTCTGCCCGTTGGCGCACACGATTCCTTGTGCCGAGCCCGCTAATAAAACAATTAATGGTGCCGACGGCGAGACTCGAACTCGCACGACTTTCGCCACCGCCCCCTCAAGACGGCGTGTCTACCAATTCCACCACGTCGGCAAACGTGTTCGCGCACCAGGATGCACGCCGCCGCGCACCTCCGCTACGCGTTGTCACTCGGGAATCTCGTTGACTCTCGAGTCACTATCCGCAGGTGTGTCTGTATCAAGTTCCAGTTCAGGAATCGGCACACTCGAACCGGTCGGAAGCTGGTCGGACGACATCACGCCGACTGAACTCGTCTTCTCGAATGACAGATAACTCAATCCCATGCTGGTCACAAAGAATACGAGCGCAAAGACCGCAGTCGAGCGACTCAAAAAATTAGCCGAGCCGCTGGAGCCGAAAAGGCTTCCTGCCGAACCACTACCGAAAGCCGCACCCATGTCAGCGCCCTTGCCGTGCTGCATTAGCACCAGCCCGATGATACCGGCGGCGGCGAGTACGTGAATAATTAGAACTGTCAGACTCATTGCACTATCTTCCCTTCAATCGGGTCCGCTTCGATCTGCGACCCCCTGGATTGCAGCACGCCAAACGATTAGCGTAGCGCCGCCTTGCAGATCGACATGAATTCATTCAAATCAAGCGACGCGCCGCCGATCAACCCGCCGTCGATGTCCTCCATCGCGAACAGCGAGGCGGCATTCGCCGCCTTTACACTGCCGCCGTAGAGGATCTTCAAACCCCGCGCCACATCGGCATCCTGCTGCGACACCAAATTTCGAAGATACGCGTGCACCGCCTGTGCCTGTTCCGGCGTTGCCGTCTTGCCGGTACCAATCGCCCACACCGGCTCGTACGCGACGACCGACTTGTTCAAGCCCGCGATACCAATTTCCTCGATCACAGCCCCCAGTTGCCGTGACACTACTTCCTCGGTAACGCCGCGATCACGCTCATCCAGGCTCTCACCAATACAGACTATTGGAATCATCTGTTGTTCCAGCACGGCAGCGGCCTTGGCCGCAACCAACTGATCGTCTTCATTAAAAAGACTACGCCTTTCAGAGTGCCCGACGATCACGTAGTTACAGCCGAAATCGGCCAGCATCGACACCGAGACCTCGCCAGTGAAAGCCCCTTCCGCGCGTTGGCTGACATTTTGCGCGCCCCAACCAACGCCTGAGTCCGCCAGTATTGCGCGGGCTTGATGAAGGTAGGGAAAAGGCACGCAGACGACACAGCTGACGCCATCGATTGTCGCAGCTTGACTCGCCACGCCTTCCAGCAGTTGCTGGTTTCGGGCGCTGTTTCCAAACATCTTCCAATTACCAGCTACAAGGCGTTGACGCATCGTCTTACTCACGGGAAAGTGGGCCGGATTCTACCTTTTAAATCAAAGGCGGGTCAACGTTGTGCAGTGCCGCGAGGCGACTCTGACGTGGTCCGCCAAAAGCGACACCAATGCGACTGTTCTTAACCAGTCGAGCGGCGGCGCAAGCGCGCCGAGTGCATCCGTTACTGGATGATACGGCGGCTCGAATCCGCCATCGAGATCGCCGAAGTGCCGCGGACGACTGGCTGATTCATAACTGCCAACAATCACTTGCCATGGGTTCGCTCCAGTTTGCTTTCATCAACCGGAGACTGGGCCGCGAGTGTCACCGTTTTTGCCAGCTCATCGGCATGTTTGCGGATCCGCTTCGGATCGGTACCTTCGACCATCACGCGAATGACCGGCTCGGTACCGGACGCGCGCAGCAACACGCGGCCATCGCCTGACAGGGATTGCTCGAGCGCCTGAACCGCGTCCATCACCGCGGCGTTGGAACGGAAGTCGAATCCACGGTTGACCCTGACATTGACCAGAACCTGCGGGTAGAGGGCAACCGGCTTCACCAGCTCCGCCAATGGCTTGTGCAATGCACGCACAGCATGCAGCACCTGCAGCGCAGAGACAATTCCGTCGCCAGTGGTGTGCCGGTCGAGGCAGATGATATGGCCGGAGTTCTCGCCACCGAGCTGCCAGTGATTCTCGTGCAGCTTCTCGAGTACATAGCGGTCACCGACCGCCGCTCTCAGGAACTCAATCCCGGCGCTGGCCAGCGCCCGCTCCATTCCCAGGTTGGTCATCAGCGTGCCGACTACACCGCCTTCGAGCGAACCGGCCGCGTGGCGGAAGGCGGCAATCACGTACAGCAACTCGTCGCCATCGTATATGCGGCCGTCGGCATCGACCATCACAACACGATCACCGTCTCCGTCGAAACCAATCCCCAGATCAGCACCGTTTGCCTGCACCGCATCCTGCAAAGCCTGCGGATGCACGGCACCACACGCGTGATTGATATTGAGACCGTCAGGACGATTGCCGATGGTTACAACGTCGGCACCGAGTTCGTGAAAAACCGCACCAGCAACGTGGTAGGTCGCGCCATGCGCGCAATCGATCGCCAGTTTGATGCCGCGCAAGTCGAGCTCGGTCGGAAAAGTACTCTTGCAGAATTCGATGTAACGGCCTGCCGCGTCGTCAATACGGCGCGCCTTACCGAGTTTCGCCGAAGGCATGGTTTCGATCGGCAACTCAAGCTGCGCTTCGATCGAATGTTCCACCGCATCGGGCAACTTGTTGCCATGCGCCGAAAAGAACTTGATTCCGTTGTCATCGAACGGGTTGTGCGATGCCGAGATGACAATGCCGGCGCTCAGGCGCAACGCACGCGTCAGATACGCTACAGCC
>JBFKXV010000100.1:0-7672 GCA_041637935.1 Burkholderiales bacterium
GAGGCGTTGCTTCAGTCTGGCGCGTTCGGTGTTCACTTGTACGACACTGGTGCTTAGCCTATCAAACAACGCTACTAGCACGGCCGGCTTTCGCTTTGTATCAGCCGAAGTTTTTTGGACGGCATCCTGCTTCAGTGCGTCTTTGCTATTCTGTTCGACCGCTGCGGCTTGCAGGAAAACTGGTTTCTCCGATTGCTGCGCTAGCACCGCTTCCGGGTACGCGCCGAGGGCGAAAACAAGCGGCAGGCTGCCGACGATACCGTGCGCAGATCGAAGTCCGGTGAATATTATCCTGACTGTCGAGTCCGAGCCAGACAATGCGCCGTGTTTCAAGGCTGAATCAGCGCGTCGCTGCCCGAAAAGGCCAAATTGCAGGTGATTCGCGCTGCGCCGGTGATCAAGCACCACCGGGGAGCTTCAGGCCGGGCGAGCTGAAGACAGTGGCGGGCCCACGTCGCCGATTTCATGCGCTCGATAACGTCGTTGGGAGCCGGCGGCGCAGATTGAACGAAGGTCTCGCTGACGTAGTGCAAATTTGAGCTCGATTCTTGCGTCCTGATCGCAGTGACGAGCTGCCGGCAGAGCATCGCCCGGCATTCAATACATGAGTTCCCGCAGGGTAAGCCTTGATGACCGCAAAATGCCATCCACATGTGGCTTGATTATGGCACCATGGGGCGCATCCGCAGCGGAGGTGAGATGACCAAGGATATGCACGAAGATGAAGTTTCGATGCTTCGCACCGAGATCGAGATGCTGATGGGTGAGCGCGAGGGCTTGCTGCGCACGGTCGGTGCTGCTGCCGTGTTCGTTGCACACCTGGACAGTTCGGTGCTGCCCGAGGAAACCTACGCGTCGGCGGATGTGTTAGCTCACGCGCTGAATGCGCTGCCGGAGGAGACTCTGCGCGACGCCCTTGAGAAGATTCGTCCTGAGGTCGATCCGGCCTCCGGCGAATCTGCCGACTGACGAGGGGAGGATGACGGCGGACTCACCCGGCGCCCGGTGACTTCCAGCCCAGCCAAGCAATGGGACACGGCTCTGGTTCTGACCGGAGGCGGAGCTCGCGCTGCCTATCAGGTCGGCGTTCTGCGCGCATTGGCGCATATTCTTCCGCATGGCATTTCCAACCCTTTCCCAATCGTTTGCGGCACGTCGGCGGGCGCGATCAATGCGGTCGCAGTTGCGGCGGGTGCGAACGACTTTCATCGCGCAGTACGTCGCCTGCAACTGGTGTGGCGCAACTTCCGGGCGCATCAGGTATATCGCTCGGATCCCGTCGGTATTGCGGCCACCGGGGTGCGCTGGCTGCTCGAGCCGGTCTTGAGAGGTTTCGGCCGCAAAGCGCCGGTTGCCTTGCTGGATAACTCTCCATTAGCTGACTTACTCAAACAACGGCTTGATCTGCACGAGATAGGACACTTGATCAGCTCCAATGTGCTGCGTGCGGTTGCCGTTTCAGCGTCTTCCTACAGCACCGGTGAGTCGATCAGTTTTTACCAGGGCAACGAGGTGCTGTCAGGCTGGCGGCGAGCACGGCGTGTTGGTGTGCGAGTGGAAATCGGTATCGAGCACTTGCTCGCTTCGAGCGCGTTGCCTTTTATTTTCCCACCGGTGCGCATCCGTCGGGAGTATTTTGGCGACGGCTCGATGCGGCAAATGGCGCCACTCAGTCCGGCGTTGCATCTCGGCGCGCAGCGGGTATTTGTCATCAGTGTCGGTCGTAACGTCACCGGAGCACAGGAACGGGTGCGCACCGATGCCTATCCTTCGCTCGCGCAAATTGCCGGGCATGCAATGAATAGTATTTTCCTCGATGGCCTTGAAACCGACATCGAACGATTAGAGAGGATCAATCGCACACTGCGACTGATGCCACCGGAGAGCCGCGATTCGGATCTTTTTCAACTGCGTGAAGTCGACGTGTTGGTCATGCGTCCTTCGCAGGATCTCGGCGCACTGGCGGCGAAGCATGCGCGGGAGCTGCCGATCGCGGTACGCGTCCTGATGTCAATTATCGGCGGCATGCGCCGCGGCGGCGGGACGTTGTTGAGCTATCTGCTATTTGAGCCGGGCTACTGCCGTGCGTTGATTGAAGTTGGCTACAAGGACACCATGGCGCGGCGCGACGAAATCAGCCGGTTTTTCGGTGTTAAGCCGCGCAGCGCCAAATAGTGATTTCGGATAAACCTTTCTCTGCAGCGTGTGAGCGCAATCGCGAGCCGATCGCGAACGTGCTGGTGCCGTTGTTCGCAGGGATCGAATCAGTGTTGGAGATTGGTAGCGGCACCGGGCAGCACGCCGTGTATTTCGGCGCTCGCATGCCGCATCTGCTATGGCAAACATCGGATCTGCCGCACAACCATCAAGGCATCCGGCAGTGGCTCGAAGAAGCCGAATTGTCCAACGTATTGCCCCCTCTCAGTCTCGACGTTGACGACGTGCCCTGGCCGGTGCAGCGCGTTAACGCCGTTTTTACGGCCAACACTTTGCATATCGCGGCCTGGTCGAGTGTGCAGAATATGTTCGCCGGGGTCTCGCGGTTGCTCGATGAGGGTGGCTTGTTTTGCGTCTATGGACCGTTCCAATATGGGGAAAGACACACATCCGAATCGAACGCCCGTTTTGATGCGTCATTGAGGTTGCACAACCCCCTCAGCGGTATTCGTGAAATCGGGGCTGTTGGTGAACTGGCGCAGCGTAATTCACTGGTTTTGGCAGCGGATCACGCGATGCCGGCAAACAATCGGCTGCTGGTTTTCGGCAAAGCAGCCCACTGAGGCCGCCTGGCTTTTGCCCTGGGGGCGTATACTTCCTCAAGCGTCAGCGCGGCGTGCGAGCTCTAACAGGAGTGATCGTTGCCTGGTGGCAGTGATTCCGGATTGGCGATCATCAGGGATGCGGCGTAACAATAAGAATAGATACGAGTAAGAATAGATACGAGTAAGAATAGATAACGAGTAAAAATAGGCAACAAGTAACGAGATAACGAGGAGATCGGTATGAGCGGAATCTGGCTGGCCGTATTTGGTCTGGCGGTATTTTTTTTGGGTTTTCGTTTCTATTCGAAATATATTGCCGAGCGCGTCTATCGGCTTGATCCGAATTACGTTACGCCGGCGCATCAGTTCAATGACGGTGTCGACTTCGTACCTACCAACAGGTGGGTGTTATGGGGACATCACTTCACCTCGGTAGCCGGTGCAGCGCCGATCGTGGGCCCTGCCATTGCGCTGTACTGGGGCTGGTTGCCGGCGCTGTTGTGGGTGGTCTTCGGTACCGCGTTTGCGGCCGGCGTGCATGATTTCGGCGCGCTGGTGCTGTCCGCGCGCAACAAAGGTCAATCGATCGGCACGCTGTGCAACAGACTCATCGGCAAACACGCCAAGATTCTTTTCCTGTTCATCATCCTGATCCTGCTGTTGATGGTCAACGCGGTCTTCGCATGGGTCATCGCCAGTCTGTTCATCAAAGAACCGGGATCAGTGCTGTCGATCTTCATACAGATCCCCCTGGCAATCTGGGTTGGTTATGCGGTCCTGAAAAAGAAAGGCCGCATGCTGGTGCCGGCGTTAATCGCGCTGATAGTCATGTACGGAGCAGCCGTCGTCGCAACGCGCGTGGAGTTTCTGCAGATCGATGTGGTGCGTTACCTCGGCGGTGACGGGGCAACTGTCATGGGAATGGATGCTGTCTCCATGGCCTTTCTGATCTGGATTGCGGTGCTGCTGGTTTACGTTTATTTCGCCAGCACACTGCCGGTCTGGGTGCTGCTGCAACCGCGTGACTACATCAATGCGCAGCAACTGGTCGTCGGCCTGCTGATGTTGTACGGCGGATTACTCGTGCTCAACCCTGAGCTCACGGCGCCGGCGTATAACGGAGAGGCAACGACGTCATGGTTCCCGCTGTTGTTTATCACCATCGCCTGCGGGGCTATTTCCGGTTTCCACGGCCTGGTCGCCTCCGGCACTTCCTCCAAGCAGCTCGACAAGGAGACCGACGCTCGCGTGATCGGTTATCTCGGTGCTGTAGGTGAGGGATCGCTGGCGCTGATCGTGATCGTTGCAGTCGCCACGTTTTTCGGAACCCAAGGGGAGTTTCTGAGCACTTACAGCAGCTTTAGCGAGGCTGGCAGGAGGGGCGTCGGGGCGTTTGTGGGTGGCGCCGGTCAGCTGGCGACCGGCCTTGGTATTCCGGCTGACATTGCGCGTACCGTAGTCGCCGTGATCATTATCAGTTTTGCCGCGACGACGCTCGATACTGCGCTGCGCCTGCTACGCTACATCATTGCCGAGCTGGGCACGGAGTACAAAGTGCAGTGGATTACCGGCCGCCACGTGGCGTCAGGTGTGGCTGTTGTGTTGGTTGCGGCGCTTGTTCTGCTGCCCGACGGCGGGCGTGGCCTCGGTTCCGGTGGTTATCTGTTGTGGCCGTTGTTCGGAACAGCCAATCAGCTGCTGGCCGGTATCACGCTGATGCTGGTGTCATTGTGGTTGTGGCGTCAGGGCCGCAATCCACTACCGACTCTCGCACCAATGATTTTCCTGTTGTTCATGACGATCTGGGCCATGACCCAGCAAGTCATATTCGATTGGTCGGGCCTGGGACCGGATGACGCCCAGTGGCTGTTGTTTGTACTGGGTGCCGTGATCCTCGGGTTCGCGTTGTGGATACTGCTGGAAGCGATCATGGTGTTCCGGGATCCGAAAAAAATTGCAGCCTACGAATCCGAGGCGTAAATGCACTCACGACGCAACACATTATGAGAAATTCCCGCAACCCGGTGGCGCACTGGCTCGATCTGTATGACCAGACAATGCGCCTCGGGCACGAGGCGGAGATCAAGCGTGAATTGCGCTCGCAGGACGATCTGTTCATGTTCCTGTGTTTCTCGGAGATGATGGGTATTCCAAACCCGGTGGCGTATTACACACTCGAGCTATACCCGATGCTACTCACCGAGTTTCACCAATGGCATCAGCGAATGGGCATGGACAAGTCTCCCTTGGATCATGTGCGATGCTGTTAGCGCAGCCGTCTTTTGCTGATCTTGCCGCCAAGCGAATTGTCTTTTTCGCTGGCAAGGGCGGCGTCGGCAAGACGACCAGCGCGGCGGCATTCGCTTTGGCGCGGGCGCATTGCGGTGCCCGTGTGCTGCTGGTGTCTACTGACCCGGCGCACAATCTGGGCGATATTTTTGGTGTCAGCATCGGCGACAACATTACGCCGATCACGGACAATCTCGAGGCAATCGAGATTGAGCAGGAAGCCGAGACCCGCAAATACCTCGATCAGGTCAAGCGTAATCTGCGCAAGGCGGTGCAGACAACGATGCTCGACGAGGTCACGCGCCAGATCGACCTGGTTGCGCATGCGCCGGGAACCACTGAAGCCGCCATGTTCGATCGCATGGTGTCGATCATTCTCGATGAGTCGGATCGTTTCGACGTGGT
Source organism: Burkholderiales bacterium (assembly GCA_041637935.1). Lineage (GTDB taxonomy): Bacteria > Pseudomonadota > Gammaproteobacteria > Burkholderiales > Eutrophovitaceae > SG8-40. Next base: position 5,457 of record JBFKXV010000100.1, read on the forward strand.
TGTTTTTGATACCGCACCGACCGGGCACACGATTCGATTATTGAGTCTGCCGGAACTGATGGGAGTTTGGATAAAAGGGCTGTTGCAGCGCCGGCAACGGCGCAATGAGGATTATTCGCAACTGCTGGCTGATGGCGAGCCGATTGAAGACCCGATGTTCGAGGTGCTGAACCGGCGGCGCGAGCGCGCCGCCAAAGTCAGCAGTTTGTTGTTGAACTCGAAAGTGACCGGTTTTGTGTTCGTGTTGGTACCGGAGTTTCTGCCGATTGCCGAAACGCGTAAGGGTATCGATCAATTGAGTCAGTACGATCTTCAGGTCGGAACGCTCATCGTCAACAAGCTATTGCCGGAATCGGTGAGTGATCCGTTTTTCCAGGGCCGCCTCGATCAGCAGCAACAATACCGCAAGCGAATCGACGCCGATTTCCCGCAGCAGGCGAAGCTCGATCTGCCACTGCTCAGTCATGACATCAATACGCTGCAGTCGCTGCAAACGATTGCTCGCCATATCGAGCGAGCACTGGTAGCGAAAGACAAATTGGTTTCAACGTCATAAGCGGCGCCGGACTGTCAGGCAGTGGGTTCAGTCACGTCACGACAACAATAGGGGGAACGTGTGAAGGTATTTATCACCGGGGTGGCCGGATTCATTGGCGGATCTGTTGCGGTAACACTAATCAAGGCTGGACATGAAGTAGCCGGCCTGGTGCGCAGCGAAACGCGGGCGCGGGACGTTGAACCGTTCGGAATCGAGCCGGTCATCGGTGATCTGGCCGACTCGGCGGTGCTGACGCATGCGGCGCAGGGCGCCGAAGCGGTTATCAATATCGCAAACTCCGACGATCGCAAAGTGGTAGATGTGTTCCTCGACGCCATGCGCGGTACTGGCAAGACGTACATTCAATCGAGCGGTACCAGCATTGTTGCCGATCTTGCCGACGGTGCACATCCGGGCAAGATTTATGATGAAGCCACGCCAGTTGACCCGCTGCCGCTGCGCGCAGGGCGGGTCGCTTTGAACGATGCGGTTCTGGCTGCTTCCGATGACGGGCTGCGCACAACGGTCATTTGCCCGTCGCTGATATACGGGGTCGGTCTTGGAGCAACAAGAAACAGCATGCAGGTGCCGTGGATGATCGAGTTGGCAAAGAAACACGGTGTCGGGCGGCACATCGGCGCGGGCGAGAACATCTGGTCTAACGTACACATCAACGACTTGGTGGATTTGTACCTGCGTGCGTTACAGGATGCTCCGGGCGGCGCTTTCTATTACGCCGAGAACGGTGAGAACTCGATGCGTGAACTAGCGGAGGCAATCAGCCGCATGCTCGGTTATGGCGGTCGCACCGAGAGCATGAGCGTTGAGGAGGCCGTCGCCGAATGGGGTGAAGGCGGAGCGCGTTACACGATGGGATCGAACAGTCGCGTACGGGCGGTTCGGGCGCGGGAAGAACTCGGCTGGTCACCCTCGGCACTGCCGCTGCTCGACGAAGTCGAGCACGGCTGTTACAAGATCGGCTGACTCGGAACCTTATCTGACTGTTCTGAATGCGCTTCGCTGCTCAAAACGCAGCTCGCTGGAGTCGACAACTTCAGCGCGCAGCTCACCGTCACCCTCTGGCAAAAAGTAGAAACGAAACACAGGATTTTCACTGATCGTGAAATCGACGTCTGCGGTCATCACCAACTCGTCCGCGTAATAGACGTTGACCTGCCGCACAAAATGCGGCTCGAGGATGATGTTGGTGGACATGCCGGTAATTTGCGGGTGCTTGATCATCAGCTCGGCGGGAACCGCCTCACCGGCATTAGCTAGGATGGCATCCGTTTTCAATCGCATCTTGCCGATTGATGAATCCGCCGCGCCGCCGGATATCGGCGCGGAACACCCGCCCGCACCGTAAACCATGGCGCTGTCCATCCACAACGAACCATCATTCATTTCCGCAATCACGCGAATCGGTGATGAACTTTCCATCCGCACCCGCGTTTCGACATCGGCTCGCCCGCTGCGCGGCGTCATGGTGAACTTGACGCCGAAGGGCGAAGGGTTCTCGTCGATGATCAGATAGACGTGCTTGATGTAGCGCTCCGGCTTCTGTTTGACGTAGGTGCGAACCATCACCGGCACCACTGCCGCATCGTCAGCACGTTGATTGACGAATAACTGCAGCACTTCAGTTGCATGCCGATGGATGGTTCGTTCACCGAACAGC